>NZ_JCALCW010000039.1:0-49334 GCF_059812545.1 Mycobacterium sp. NGS50 | reverse complement strand
GCCCGAATCGCGGCGTGGATTCACACTCGACGCGCACGGCCGCCCGTCGGTCAGCAGAATTCGACTGAGACGGCGCCGATCCCGGCCAGTTCGGCCCGGAACCGATCACCGGCGGCGACGTCGACGGCCCGGGTGCACGAACCGGACAGGATCGTGTGGCCGGCCTCCAGCTGCACGCCCGACCGCGCCACGGTACGCGCCAGCCAGGCCACCGCAGCGACCGGGTTTCCCTGCACCGCAGCGGTGTTACCGCGGGTGACCACCACTTCGCGCCAGCGGTAGCCGGAGTAGAGGACCGCGTCGATGTCGGCCAGGTCCAGGGCCCGCGGTGCGCAGCGCTGGGCACCCAGCACAAAACGCGCAGCGGACGCGTTGTCGGCGATGGTGTCGACGATGCCGATGCGCCAATCCTCGATTCGGCTGTCGATCAACTCGATCGACGCCGTGACGTAGTCGGTGGCGTCCAGCACATCGCGCTCGGTGCAATCATGGCCGGGCAGTGAGTCTCCCAGCACGAAGGCAACCTCGACTTCGATGCGGGGTTGGTAGAGCCCGGATAGATTCACCGTGTCGCCGTCGTCGGCCATCATGTCGGTCAGCAGGTGGCCGTAACCCGGCTCGTAGACCCCCATCATCTGCTGCATGACCGGGGATGACAGGCCCACTTTGTGCCCGCAGATCACCGAACCGGCATCCACTCTGCGCGCGATGTTGCGTCGTTGAATCGCATACGCGTCGTCGACATCCAGATCTGGAAACGCATTGTGAATCGGCGCGATCGGACGGCACAGCCGTTCGGCCCGCCACAACATGGTTGCCGCCGCGGCGCGTTCGGACACCTCAGCGATACTGATCACTGGCGACACGATTGTTCTCCCCTGCACGGTCAGTGGATCAAGCTTGCGAGGCGGGACGACACCGTTCAACTGGCAGTCCCGCTCAGCGGTACGCGGATTGCACTCGTGCGGCTAGGCGGACAGGACCTCCGCGATATCGGCCCACAGCGTCTGCCGGGCCCGCTGGGTCAGCTGCAGCATCGGCATGGTCAGGAACCCGTGAATCCCGCCCGGGTAGGCCCGATGCGTGGTTGCGACACCTGTTGTTGCCAGGGCCTGCGCATAGGCCTCGCCTTCGGAGCTCAACGGGTCGCAGCCCGCAGTGACCACCACCGCCGGCGGCAGCCCGGCACCTACGTCCTGGATCGGGGAGGCGTACCGGTGGCCGCGGTCGGCAACCGTCGGCAGGTACTGCTCCCAATACCAGGCCATGGCCGCGGCGGTGTTGTAGAAGCCTTCCCCATACCGCCGGTAGGACTCGGTGGCGAAGTCCGCCGCGATCACCGGGTACAGCAGTGCCTGGCAGGCGATATCCGGTCCACCACGGTCGCGGGCCATCACCGCGGTGACCGCGGCCAGGTTCCCGCCGGCGCTGTCCCCCGCGACCACCAGCCGGGCCGGATCAGCACCCAACTCCTCGGCGTTACGCGCCACCCAGGTGGTGGCCGCGTACACATCGTCGGCGGCCGCTGGCCAGCGCGCCTCCGGGGCGAGGCGATAGTCCACCGATACCACCACCGCGCCGAGTCCGTTGGTCATGGCGCGGCACAGTCCGTCGTGGGAGTCCAGGTCGCAGAACACGAACCCGCCGCCGTGTGCGAACACCACCACCGGAAGCGCGCCGTCGGGCCGCTCGGCCGGCCAGTAGACGCGGACCGGGATTTCGCCGTCCGGCCCCGGCAGGGTGCGCTGCTCGACGACGCACGGTTCGGGGTCCTGCACCGGTTGCAGGCGAGCGCGGATCGCTGCCCGCGCCTCGGCGCCCGTCATCGTTTCGACCTGCGGGAACCCCGCTGTGAGCACCGGGAGTAGCTCGGCGATCTCGGGGTCGACGCTCACGCGCTGACCATACTCGGGTCCCCGGATACCGCGGTCACCTTCTGCCCGGCGCGCAGGAAACTTCCGGTACGCCGAGCGCCCAGGGTACTGGTCGGTTGACCGGCATCAACCACAGTCTGACCCCCGATCAGAACGGTCCGTACCGCGTCGTCGTTGCGGTTGACCATGCGGGACAGGCCGCCGTACTGGTCGACGACGTCTTCGGCGTACTCGGTCAGAGACTCGTCGAGCCTCGCCGGGTCCAGCACGAAAAGGTCTGCCCGGTCGCCGATTCGGAGATGGCCGGCGTCGATCTGATACCAGTCGGCGAGTTCTCCGGTCAGCCGGTGCACTGCCTGCTCGATGGTCATGAACGCCTGGCCCGTCTGCTGCGCCTCGAGCACATGCCGCAGCAGCCGGAGGCCGAAGTTGTAGAACGCCATGTTGCGCAGGTGCGCGCCGGCGTCGGAGAACCCCAGCTGGATTCCGGGGTCGGCGGCCAGCTTCTTGAGCACCTCCGGACGGTGGTTGGAGATCGTTGTGCGCCAACGCAGCTCGCGGCCATACTCAAGCACCAGATCGAGGAAGGCGTCCACCGGGTGCAGGCCGCCGCGCAGCTCACCGACCTGGCCGAACGACTTTCCGACGATCGACGTGTCCGGACAGGCCACGATCTGGGCGTCGAAGAAGTCCCGATGCCAGACCCGGATGCCGAACTTGCTGTCGTATTGCTTGCGGAATTTGCGGCGGTACCTCTCGTCGCGCAGCAACTGGTTGCGCTCGACCTCGTCACGCAGGTGCAACGCCGCGGCACCAGCACCGAACTCCTCGAACACCACCAGGTCGATGCCGTCGGCATAAACCTCGAACGGCACCGGCAGGTGTTGCCAACGGAAGTCGCCACCCAGCCTGTTGATGACCCGGGCCAGCGGGCCCATCATCGCGATCGCGTACGGATTGGCCTTGATGTCGGCCGCCGACAGCAGCGACGTCTTGAGCCGCCTGCGCAGCAAGCCCAGCGACTGCGCGGCCTGGGACGCCAGGTTCAGCGGGTTCTGGATGTCCGGGCCGGACTGCAGGGCCCGACCTCGTTTGCGCAGTTGCGATTTCAGCCTGCGCAGTTCACGCGCACCGGCATAGGTGGACGGCAGGGTGCGGGAGCGGCAGATCTCGCCGTCGATCTTGTCGAACAACAACTGCTGAGACGACATACCGACGAAGCCGGCGTCCAAAGCCTCGGTCAGCCACTGCTGCATCTGCTGTTGTTCGGCGTGGGTCGGCCGCTCCCCTTTGCGGGTCGCACGGTCCAGGCCCATGGCGGCGGCGCGCATATCTGAATGACCGATGAAGGAGGCGACGTTGGGGCCCAGCGGCAGCGCCTCGAGGGCGGCCACGTAGCCGCGCGCATCCGACCAGGTCTTGTTCTCATCGACGGCGGTGATCACGTGTTCGCGCGGGATGGCCTCGACACGGCCGAACAGGTCTCCGGCGTTGGTTCCGTCGACGTGCACCACCGACAGCGAGCACGAACCGAGCATCACGGTGGTGACACCGTGCCGCACCGATTCCGACAACCCGGGCCCGCCCAGCACTTCGACGTCGTAGTGGGTATGGATGTCGAGCAGGCCCGGCAGCACCCATTTGCCCGTCGCGTCGAGCACCTGTGGGCAGCCGGTCTCGTCCAGGCGTTCCGGGGTGATCGCGGCGACGCGCCCGCCGCGGATGCCGATGTTGCGGATCGCCGCGGGCGCACCCGTCCCGTCGAACCACAGTCCGTTGGTGATGATCGTGTCGTATGCCACCAAAACTCCTCTTATTCGGCGGGATTCATCCGCAGGGCCGGCAGGACGTAGCGCCGGAAGTGCCGGCGCAGCGCGGCCGGGTCATCGGGGTTCAGGAAGTTGCCGGGCACGCTGCCGAGGCTGATCATCACGCGGGCGATCCACTCGCTGGCCTCGCCCATATCGGTGTTCTTGTGGATGTCGCCGCGGTCGAGCGCCGCCTGCACATACGGGCGCCAGAAGCCGGCCAGATCGGGCACCAGGCCCAGGACACCGGCGCCCGCGCAGGCCGCGAACTCCTCGGGCTCGCTGGTCCGCAGTCGCATCAGCAGGGTGCCCGGGTCGTCGTAGGCGCGCCGGCCGATCTTCACCCCGGCGACGAGCTGGTCCTCGAAGCCGTCGATCGCCGAGATCTCGGCGGACGCCTGTTCCCAGCTGGTTTCGACCAGCCGCACGATCGCCGCACCGACCAGGGCCGGCTTGTCGGGATAGTGGCGGTACAGCCAGGACCTCGACACCCCCGCCAGCTCGGCGACGTCGATCATGGTGGTGGCACGGATTCCCTTGGCGAGCAGCGATTTCTCGGTGGCGTCCAGCAGTCGGTCGGCTACCGACGCGGCGGCATCAGCCGGCCGGTACCTGACCTCCGCGGTATTGCCCACGGCCCACCTCCGCCTGCCCGGTCTCACTAGCCGAAGTCAACCTAGCAACGTCAGTGGACAGATTGCAAGATGTGTTCACTCGACCGGGTCAGGCGGGGTCGGCGCGTTTATGGGTTGGACGGCGACAACCAGGGCTGCAGTTCCGGGGGTAGGTCGCCGGCGCCGTAGACACCCGCAAAGCGCTCAGCAAACAGCCAGCCCTCCGGGGTTTTCACCAGGTGGTCCAGGTAACCGCCGATGCCGGCGGGCTCACCATTGAGCATTGTCTGAACCGGCGTGAACGCCACGATCGTGTCGGGTCCGGTGCGCACCATGAGCGTGTCTTCGGCAATATGCACCCGCGTTCCGTGTTCAACGACCTGCATCAAATTGTCGTGACCGGTGATCGTATAAACCGGCGCATTCGGGTCAGAGCTGGTCACGTATTTGAATACGCCATCGGGCGTGAACAACGAAGCCCAGGCGTCGGCGTGTTTGTAGTCATGGTAAAGGTCGTATTTCGCCATGAGGTCGTTAACTTCGGCGCGGTCCACCCCGAGCACGGCTTGATAGTTCGCGCCGGTGCCGTCGTCGTGCGATCCGCCGGTGCCGGCATTGCCGACCGCGCCGTTTTCGCCATTGGTGCCGTTGTCACCGCTGGCCGTGCCTCCGGCGCCACCCTGGCCACCGCTGCCCTCCAGCGAGTTGTAGCCGACGACGTTACCGCCCGCGCCACCGTCACCGCCGGCACCACCGGTGCCGTTGTCGGCGTCGGAGTCGCCGCCGGCACCGCCATTTCCGCCGTGGCCGCCGGTTCCAAAGGCGCCCGCGTTGGCCAGACCTTGGCCGCCGGCGCCGCCGTCACCGCCGGCGCCGCCGATGCCGTCGCCGCCCGCGGCGCCTCCGCTGCCGCCATCGCCGCCGTTGCCCCCGGTGAAGCCCGACCCGCCAGCCCCGCCGAAGCCGCCGGCACCGGCGCTGCTACCGGTGCCCCCGGTACCTCCGATGCCGCCGTTTGCGCCATTGGCCAGGAAGTTGGCGGCTGCGGCGCTGCCACCGGCGCCGCCGGCGCCGCCGTCTCCACCGGCTCCCTGAGCGCCGTCGTGGCCTGCGGATCCGAAGTGCGCGAGCACCGTACCCGCCTGACCGCCGGCGCCGCCAACACCACCGGTGCCGCCGTCGCCGCCAACCGTGGGCAGGCCGGTGATGGTGCCGTGCGCGTCGAGAGTTCCGTTGGCGCCGCTGCCGCCCGCTCCACCCACGCCGCCGACACCGCCGCTGCCGCCGCTGCCGGCGTCGCCGATGATCGATCCACCGTTTCCGCCGGCGCCGTCTACACCACCATTGCCGGCGTTACCGCCGTCACCGCCGGCGACTCCGAGAGCGCTGCCGACAAAAATCTCACCTGGCGTGCCGTCGGCTCCGCTCAGGCCCGTGCCGCCGCTACCACCGTGACCGCCGATCCCACCGGCGCCGAAGAAGTGCGCGTCGCCGCCGGCGCCACCCGTACCACCGAGATGCGCCACCAGGCCGCCAGTACCCGACGTATCGGCCCAGCCCTGGCCGCCGGCCCCACCAGCGCCTCCGTCTCCGAGCAGCCAGCCGCCTGTTCCACCGGCGCCGCCGGCTGAAGCCTCGACCGTGTTGGTTCCGCTGAAGTCGGCGTCGAGGCCGGCGCCGCCGGTTCCTCCGTTGCCGAACAGTCCGGCGTCACCGCCGGCAGCGGCGGCGAGCAGTTGGCCATCATGGAAGGCGGCGGCGGCACCGTCTCCGCCGTCCCCGAATAGGAAGCCCCCGTCGCTGAGATCGCCAAAGAGGCCAGATGACCCGAAGAGTGAGGCGTTGGTTCCGGCGAAGTCGTCGACGCCGTTTCCGATCAGAACCCGGCCGAACAGGTCGACGAACGGGGTGTTGATCGCGTTGAGGAACGCCGCGTTAGCCGGGTCGGTGATGAAATCCTGCATTTGGGCATGCGCGGTGGCGTAGAACGCGTCAAACTGACCGGCCCAGTCGAGCTGACCGGTCAGGTCGATACCTTCGGCAGGAAGAGCGACGCCGTCTCCTGCCGAACTCGCGTCGAACAGATCGGCCAGCCAGTCGAAATCCGCCTGCGCGGTGGGCGCCGTCGCCAGCGGTGCCATCCCGAATGTCAAGAACGCTCCCACCGCGGTCGCTCCGACGATCATTCGATGCCGCGGGCCATAACTATTCGAAGTCATGCCGCCAGTTCGAACCGCATGCGCAGCGGGCACGGTTCGGTTTTGGCTGCTGCGGTCCAGCTTCTTTTCGGTCATTCGAGCCCCTTTTTCGGGTTCGCGGAAGCCTGATGGCCCCTTTGGCGAACTTTTGGCGAATGTAACCTGCCTCACATTCCACCAAAGTGGACAATGCGTCGCCGTTGCGCGCTACACAGCGTCTCGCTAGCTGGGACATTCGGGGCGCGTCCCAGCTGGCAAACCCTCTAGAACACGGTGTTCAGCAAATATCCCGGGAGGATGCTTCATCCTGGCTGACAAGCTCCAGCGGCGCGGCGCGACGCTTCAAGGCCAGCCCACCCTCGAACGGCCGGTAGGCGAACGCGGCCGGGGCCCGATAGCCGGTGTCCTGCAGCGGGGTGCGCACTTCGGCGACCGTCGGCCCGACCGCTGCGGCGATCGGCACCAGGGCATCCAGGTCGAACCGGTAGAGCCGGGCGGCGTTGCCGGCCAGAATCTTGCGGCAGACCTCGACCGGCTGGTCGTGCAGAGCCCAGCGGATCGCCAGCTTGGAGTGCGGCGCGAAACCCTCTTCATGCGGGTAATCGCTGCCCCACATGATGTGATCGGCCCCCATCAGGTCGATCATCGAGGACTCGTAGGGCGTGAGTTCGCTTGCCAGATAGCAGTTTCGCTGGGTGTACTCAGTCGGGGTCATGGTCAGCTCATCGACCGATGATCCGCCGAACATCCCGTAGGTGCGGTTGCCCGCCTCCGATTTCATCACCGGCACCATGGCGTCGAGAACGGCGAGTTGCGGAGGCACCCACAAGGTTCCCTGCTCGGTCGGTACGAAACGCAACCTCGGGTGCCGTTCGAACACCCCGGCCAGGATCAGGTGCCCGAGGGTGCGTTGCGCCCAGATCGCCATCTCGGTGACCAGCACCGCGTTGGATGCGGGCTGGTCCATCGGCATGCTGGGGCTGCCCGCACCCGCGTGCTGCACGACGGTCAGGTCGAGGTCTTCGCACAGCGCCCAGATCGGTTCGTAGCGGGTATGAAAAAGCGGCGCGACATTTGGGTCGCCGGGCGACACCGCGGGCAACAGCACGCCGCCGAAGCAGTCTTGCTCACTGCCCCAGCGAATTTCGTTCAGCGCCGCGTCCACGTCGTTGGGGAATATCTGGATCAAGCCGCGGCGCCGGGCCGGGGCGAGCGAACAGAAGTCGATCTGCCAGCGGTTGTGTGCCTGCACGCCGGCCCAGCGCTGCTCGAATTCGTGGCGGGTGCGCGGGAGGCTGATGGTGATGTTGGGGGTGGCGGGGAAGAACGGGGGCACCGTGTTGGGAAGCAACACCTCGGCGGCGACCCCGTCGGCGTCCATGTCGGCGATGCGCAGCTCGTGGTCCCAGTTCCGGTCGGCGGTGGCGGTGACCAGATCGTCGAACGGGCTGGCGTAGCTTTGCGCCCACGCGTCGAATTCGTCGTGCAGGACGGTCGGCAGGTACGGCTTGTAGTCGAGAAGGTCGGCCCCGGCATGGGTGTCGGTGGAAATGACTACGTAGCGGTCAATGGTGTTCCAGGCTGTCATGACATCTCCTGCCGGTTGCGGTCTAGCCCAGTATGGTCACATCCCCGCGGCAATGATGCTCGGATGCGACCAGTCCGGCGGTTCGGCCGGCGGCATCTCGGTGCGACCGTCGAGGCTCATCACCCGCAGCCGGTGATGGTGCGGCCAGTGCATGGAGAACGCGACCTGCCCGGTTCGCTGCTCGGCCGGCAGATGACACATCGCCAGCACCGTCTCGGCCAGATACGCCACGTCCTCGGTCTGGTAGCCCTCCGGGATGAGGTCGGCGGCTCCGGGCGTGCGGATCGCGGTCGAGGGTCCGACGATGTTCACCGCGATGTTGTCGTTGATGAGCTCGGCGGCGAGTCCCTGGGTGAAACGGTGCAGCGCCGCCTTGACCGACGCGTAGAGCACGTCACCGCCGGCCTTGGCGACGTCGGGATACGGGTGCCGGGGCGGCAGTGCAGTCACCGACCCGATGTTGACGATCCAGCCTTCGCCGGCTTCTTTCATCCCGGGGATGGCCGCGCGGCACAGATCGAATGGCGCACGCAGATAGTGGGTGACGGTGCGCTCGAATGTGTCGGCGGACATCTCATCGATCCGCGCGTAGTCGGCGAAACCGGCGTTGTTGACCAGGATGTCCAGGTGGCCGCCCCCGGCGGCCTCGGCGGCGCGCGCCACCAGGCTGGCCCGCTGGGCTGGATCCTCGAGGTCGGCGGCGACGATGCGGGCCTGGCCCCCCGCGTCCTGGATCAGCGCAACCGTCTCCTCCAGTGTGCCGGCGATGTGCCGCACCGCGCCGAAACGGGTGCCGGCGGTCGGTGCGCTGGTCGATCGGGCACTGACGACCACGGTGGCACCCGCGGCGGCCAGGCGCTGGGCGATGGCGCGGCCGATGCCGCGGCTCGCGCCGGTGACCAGGGCGGTGCGTCCGGCCAGATCGGGTGGGCTTTCTCTCACTCGATGACCGCCGGTCCGTCGATGGCGCAGAAGGTGTGGACCAGCTGGGTGTCGACGAGCCATTCGGGGTATTCGGGATCGAACCAGCGCTCGACGTGTGCCCAGTGGACGGGGTGCATCATGTACGCGCCGTGCAGGCCGGACAGCTCGGCGTATTCCTGTTCCCAGACGTGGGTCCAGTTTCGGGTGCCGGCCGTCTCGTCGGGTTGGGTCAGCTGCCAGCGGCGGATGGTGCGGACCCGTGACGGCATGGCCCGGGTGTGGCGGGCGAAAGCATCCAGGCGTTCGGCGGTGGGATCGACGTTCGCACAGAACAGCGCCACCCGATAGACCCCTCCCCCGCCGCCGGGTCCGCCGGTCGTGCCGGGACCGAACCCGACGTGTTCGACGTGGGAGACACGAGCACGATCGTCGAGCACGCCGCTGACCGCGCGGCCCGCGTCGCTGACGGTCGCCCGACGGGCGGCGTCCTTGTCGTCGAAGGTGCGCCGCACGATCAGGTCGCCACCGTTGTAGGTGCCGTCGAGGGTGGGTGCGATCACGCCGCCACGCAGGCCGGGCAGCCCTGCCACCGCTCGCCGCAGCGCATCGGTCGTCTCGTCGCGGCCGGTGTCGGTCAAGGTGACGACGTCCAGCAGGCTATACATCGTCCAGCGTTTCCAACACGTCGGCGTCGGCCAGCGTTGCCCGCCGCCGGTGCTCGATCATCGACGGCGCCTGTTGCTGCCACCACTGCACGACGGCCGGGTCTCGGCGCAGTGCATGTTTGGCTTGCCAGATTGCGTCGGGATCCGGTGCAGCCCAGAGGAACAGGATTCGATTCGGCTCGTCGTCCAGCCACATCGCCGGCTCGACCAACTCGTGCACCAGCCGCAGTCCGCACTGTTGCACGACGGGCACGTAGCGTTCGTGATAGGCGGCCAGGAAAGCGGGGCCCTGCCCGGCGGAGACGGTGACGTCGTCGAGCACCCAGATGGGGCCCGGGCTACTCATCCCCCGAGCTCCGGGTCGACAACGAGGACGAGTTTGCCGCGGACGTGGCCGTCCTGAACACGGCGATGCGCATCAGCGACCTGATCGAGCGGCATCGTCGTGATCTCGGGTGCGACAAGCTGTCCGTCGGCCAACAGGCCGATCAGGGCCCGCAGTTGCCGCCCCTGCCGCAGATGGTTGGAGATCGTGGGTATCACGGTGACGCCCAGTTCCTCGGCGCGGGCCGGATCGCACTGCGGCTCATCGGCGATCAGCGTGCCGATCGGCGCGACGATGCCCCCGCGCTTGACCGCTTCGATCGCGTTGATCAGTGTGCCCTGCCCGACGGTGTCCACCACCAGATCCACCCCGTCGGGCGCCCACTCCCTGGTCGCCTGCACGACGTCCTGGGTGTGGTAGTCGATGACCTGCTCGGCTCCGAGCTTGCGGACATAGTCGGCGTTGCGTGGGCTGCAGGTGGTGGCCACCGTGGCGCCCGCGATCCCGGCGAGCTGGATGGCGTAACTGCCGGTCCCGCCGGCGCCACCGTGAACGAGCACACGCTTGCCCGGACCGGCTTGTCCGACGTCCATGACCGCCTCGTAGGCCGTGATCGCGGCGGTCGGAATCGCCGCGGCCTGGGCGAACGGCACGTGGTCCGGCAGTTTGACCACCCGGTCGACATCGGAGGCAACGAATTCGGCGTAGCTTCCGTTCTCGCCGAGCCCCTGGTTGGTGGAGGTTACGACCCGGTCGCCGACGGCCAGCCCGGTTACCCCCTCGCCGATCTCGGCGACCACGCCGGCCGCGTCGAAACCGAGAACGAAGGGGAAGTGGTAGTCGAAGAAGCTCGACAGCCAGCCCTCGCGCGCCTTCCAGTCGGCCGGGTTCACCGCGCAGTAGGCGACTTGGATCACGGCATTGCCCGGCCGTGCTGTCGGTCGTTCGATGGTCGCTTCACGCAGCACCTCGGGGCCGCCGAAGCCGTCGATCACCATGGCGCGCATCAGTGTTGACATTCCACTTCTTTCTCTAGTCGCGCGGGGTCACGGTTGCATGGCGGCGGGCATCTCGCCGCCGGACCAGTCGTGGCCCCAGTAGCTGTCGGCGCTGATCTCCTCGGCCGTGTAGAACGTCTCGTCGACCTTCATGCCGTCCGTTCCGAACTCCACATCCCAGCCGCCTGGTGCCCGCACGTAGAACGACACCATCTTGTCGTTGGTGTGCCTGCCCAGCGTGGACGACAACGAGAACCCGTGCTTCCCAACGCGGTCCAGTGCCTGGCCGACCGCATCGAGGGTGTCGACTTCGACCATGATGTGGATCAGCCCGGGCGCGCCACCGCGCGGTACCGGGCACAGCGCGAGGCTGTGGTGACGCTCGTTTGTGCCGAGGAACCGGATGCGCAGCGGACCGTACTCCGGCGGAGCCGGCAGCCGCATGGCGCCGCGCGGCAGGAATCCGAGCACGTCGGTGTAGAACCGGAACGCGCCTTGCGGGTCGGTGGTCGGTAACACCACATGACCCAATCCCTGTGCAGCGGTGACGAAACGAGCACCGAACGGGGTGACGAGCGGGCTGTGGTCGAGCACGGGCCCGAAGAAGACTTCGACGTTGATGCCGTTGGGGTCGGTGAATGCGATCACCTCTTCGACGCGGCGCGCATCGGCGTCGGACGTCGACAGGACGGTCACCGGGGTGCCGGCATCCTCGAGTACCGCACGTACCCGGCGCAGTGCCGCACCGTCGCGGACCTCCCAGCCGATATCGACGACTCGGTCGGTGTCGCCGGGGACCACGATGATCCGGGTGGCGCGTTCGTCCATCCGCAGGTACAGCGCGTCCGCGTCGGGGCCACTGCCCGTGGCGAATCCGAGAACGTCGAAGGCGAAGGTGCGCCAGCGGTCGATGTCGGTGGTCTGGATTTTGAGATAACCCAGTCCCTTGATGTCGGCTGCCACGTCAGATCATTTTCCGCAGCGATTCCGCCGGCTCGATGCCCAGTGATGACAGGGCTGCGGCGTGATAGACGGTGTTGGGCACGTGGATGGCGTGGTTGAGGCCCGCGTGCGCGTCCCGCCAGAACCGTTGCAGCGGCTTGTCCATCCGCAGGGCGTTGCCGCCGGAGCGGGCGAAGATCTGGTCGACGGCCATCACCGCACGCCACGCCGCCCGGATCTGGGTGCGCCGGCCAACGGCCCGCTCCTCGAAGGTGACCTCGCGGCCGGATTCGACGATGTCCCAGATCTTGTCGACGTTGGCCAGGATTTCCTGGCGGGCGGCGTTGATGTCGGCGGCCGCTTCGCCGATCGCGTAGAGGACATACGGGTCATCCTTGACCGCGGTGCCCTGGGCGCCGACCCGGTCGCGCTGGTAGTCCAGGTGCGCGGCCAGCGCACCTTCGGCGATACCGATCACCGCGGAGCTGATCCCGAGCGGGAACATCGTCGACCACGGCATCTTGAACAGGGTCTTGGTGACGCCGGCCTGGCGCTGAGCGGTTCCGTCGATCACGTGGTCACCGTTCATCACCCGGTAGTCGGGTACGAACGCGTCGCGCACGATGATGTCCTTGGAACCGGTTCCCTTCAGGCCCACCACGTTCCAGGAGTCCTCGACGATGGTGTAGTCCTTGCGGGGCAGGATCATGTGCAGCATGGCCGGCGGTGTCGCGATGTTGCCGTCGGCGTCGCCGAGCATGGCGCCCAGGAAGATCCAGTCACAGTGGTCGGTGCCGGAGCTGAACTGCCAGCGGCCGCTGAACCGGTAGCCGCCCTCGGTCGGGGTGGCGATGCCGGTGGGCGCGTACGGCGACGCCATCCAGGTGTTGTCGTCGGCGCCCCACACCTCCTGCTGCACCTTCGGGTCGGCGAAGCCGAGCTGCCAGGGGTGTACACCGACGACGCCGCAAACCCAGCCGGACGCGCCGTCCAGCGAGGCCACCGTCATCACGGTCTCGGCGAACTCGCGCGGATGCACCTCGAGTCCGCCGTATGTGCTGGGCTGCAACAGCTTCATCGTGCCGGCCAGCTTGAGCGCCTTGGCGGTCTCGTCGGGCAGCCTGCCGAGCAGTTCGGCTTCGGGCGCTTGATCGCGGAGTTGATCGGCGATCGCCATGATGTTGTCGAGCACCTGGTAGGTCATGGTCGTCCTTTGTCTGTCGGGTCGTGGGTGTCGGGTCAGCCGTTGGCGGCAGCGAGGTTGGCGGCCACTTCAGCCTCCCAGTTTTCGACGGCGCGTTCGGTGTCGATTTCGAATTCGAAACGTTGGGTCATGTCCTCGGTGACGTCCTCGATGTCCACGTAGAACTGCTGATACCAGCGGCGCATCTGGTACACCGGCCCGTCTTCCTCGGTGAGCAGCGGATTGTCGATCGTTGCCTTGTGTTTCCAGATCTCGATGTCCTGCTCGAAGCCGATCTCCACTCCCCGGGCGAATTCGGCCGCCATCTGCTCGGCCTCGGCGTCGCCAAGGCCCTCGGGCTTTTTGACCATCGCCCCGTACTGCAGCACGAACGAGTTCTGGGACACCGGATAGTGGCAGTTGATCAGGATCGTCTCGACCATCGTGCCGTGGGCCTCCACCCAGAGCTTGTCGATCATGTACGACGGCCCGAAGTAGGAGGCGTCCGAGCGCAGCGTGGAGTTCGGGTCCCCGTAGCTGGTGCCGACGACGATGTCCTTGCGTGGCGTCGACCGCATGTACTGGGTGGCGACGTGGCCCTCGAACACGTTCTTGAAGAAGCGCGGCATGTTGTAGTGGACATAGAAGAAGTGCGCCATGTCGACGTTGTTGTCGATGATCTCCCGCGGGTGGGAGCCCTCGACGAGCATCGAGTTCCAGGTCCATTCGGTCCACTCTGGGGTGCCGAAGCCCTCGATGACCGGAATCGTCACCTCGTCGTTGGGCTGGCTGCCCTGCGGGTCGTGCCAGATGAACAGCTGGCCGTTGCGCTCCAAGGTCGGCCAGGAGCGGGTGCGGGCCACCCGGGGTACACGCTTGGCGTAGGGGATTGCGGTGCATTTGCCGTCGCCGCCCCAGCGCCAGTCGTGGAACGGGCAGGCGATGGAGTCACCCTTGACGGTGCCCTGGGTGAGGTTGCCGCCCATGTGCCGGCAGTATCCGTCGAGCACATGGAGTTCATCGTCGGACTCCGATGCGAAGACGACCAGTGTGGTGCCGAATGCGTCGATGCGGTGGGGCTGACCGTCCCGAAACGATTTCGCCAGGCCCAGGCAATGCCAGCCGCGGGCGAACCGGGCGGGTGGGCCGTCCGCCTCGATCTGCCGGATTTCCCTGTTGTCCTGCCGGGATTGGCTCTCGCCGCAAGGATTCCCCATTGAATTCTCCATCCGTCAACGCCCGTGGTGTTGCTGTCGATGGTGCGCCCGCAGGGAAATGGCAGCGAGGCGTTGTCTCGGTGAGTGGACAAGTTCCTCGGAACGGTCCCGCTGCTAGAGCGCCAGCAGCGCGTTGACCACCTGGGGCGGCAACGAGGTGTTGACGCACTGCAGATCGTTCAACGGCCCTTTGAGCGCGCGGAGCTCGTTGGCCACATCCGGGTGGTCGGCGAAATAGTCCATGTACGCCGCGTTGGCGTTGCCCGGCGATTGGGTGTTGATGTCGATCAGCGACTGGTTGACGTCGGGGTGCCGGTTCAGGTACCCGTTGATCGAGTTGCTGACCGCGGCCACGGTGGCCGGGTTGCAGGGGTCGGCCGGTGGGCGGGCGCCGGCGACCGGCAGCGCGATCACCGCGGGCGCCGCCAGGCTGAGTAGCGCGCCGGCCAGTCCGCGGCGCACACCGTTGCTCGTCATGGGGCACTCCTCTGGTCGGGGGCGGACCCAGTCCAGGCTACCGACCGGCTGCGGCGGCTTGTTCGCGTTGGATTTCCAGGGCGATGTCGATGAGTTGGTCTTCTTGGCCGCCGATCAGTTTGCGTTGCCCGGCGCGGTGTAGCAGTTCGTGGGCGGGTACCCCGTAGCGCTCGCCCTGGCGCACGGCGTGTTTGAGGAAGCTGGAATACACCCCGGAATAGCCCATGATCAGCGCGTTGCGGTCCAACACACACTCGGCCGGCATCACCGGGCGCACCACCTCCTCGGCGGCATCGGCGATATCGAAGAAATCGATGCCGGTCTTGACACCGACCTTGTCGAACACCCCGATCAACGCCTCCACCGGGGCATTACCGGCCCCCGCCCCGAACCGGCGCACCGACCCATCGATCTGCTTAGCACCGGCCCGCACCGCCTCCAACGAGTTCGCCACACCCAGCCCCAGATTCTCATGCCCGTGGAACCCGACCTGGGCGTCCTCACCGAGCTCGGCGACCAACGCCTGAACCCGGTCGCGCACCCCTTCGAGCACCAGCGCACCCGCCGAATCCACCACATACACACACTGACAGCCCGCATCAGCCATGATCCGGGCCTGGCCGGCCAGCTTCTCCGGGGACACGGTATGGGCCATCATCAAAAACCCGACCGTCTCCAGACCCAGCTCCCGCGCTAACCCGAAGTGCTGGATGGAGACGTCGGCCTCGGTGCAGTGCGTCGCGATCCGGCAGATCGAGCCGCCATTGTCCTGCGCAGCTTTGATGTCCTCTTTGGTACCCACACCGGGCAGCATCAAAAACGCGATCCTGGCCTCTTTCGCGGTCTGCGCCGCCAGCTTGATCAGCTCTTGCTCGGGGGTCTTGGAGAACCCGTAATTGAAACTCGACCCGCCCAACCCATCACCGTGGGTCACCTCGATGACCGGCACCCCGGCCGCATCGATCGCCGCCACAATCGCGGCGACCTCCTCGGTGCTGAACTGGTGACGTTTGTGATGCGACCCGTCGCGCAGGCTGGTGTCGGTGATCCGCACATCCCAGATCGATGTCATGACCGTCCTCCTGTGGTAGCCGAAGCCATCTCCTTGGCGATTTCTTCGCCGACCTTGGTGGCGGCCGCGGTCATAATGTCCAGATTCCCCGCATACGGCGGCAGATAATCCCCCGCCCCCTCCACCTCGACGAACGTCGTAACGACGTGGTTGCCGCCGTTGACCACCGACGGCTCGTCGAACTGCGGCTCATTGAGCAGCCGGTAGCCCGGCACATACGTCTGCACCTGGGCGACCACCTCTTTGATCGACGCGGTGATCGCCTCCCGGTCGGCGTCCTCGGGGATCGCGCAGAAAATGGTGTCGCGCATGATCATCGGCGGATCCGCCGGATTCAAAATAATGATCGCCTTACCACGCTGCGCACCACCGATGGTCTGCACACCCGCCGAGGTGGTCTTGGTGAACTCATCGATGTTGGCGCGCGTCCCCGGCCCCGCCGACACACTGGCCACACTGGCCACGATCTCCGCATACGGCACCACCCCGCCCCGCTCGGTGACCGCCCGCGACACCGCATACACAATCGGAATCGTCGCCTGCCCCCCACAGGTGATCATGTTCACGTTCGGTGCATCCACGTGTTCGTGCAGATTCGCCGGCGGAATCACCGCCGGACCCACCGCCGCCGGCGTCAGGTCGATGGCCCGGATCCCGGCCGCCTCGTACCTCGGCGCGTACGCCTTGTGCACATAGGCGCTAGTCGCCTCAAACACAAAATCCGGCTTCTCCTCCAACGCCAACAACCAATCCGCACCCTGCGCCGAAGTCTCCAACCCCAACTTCCGCGCCCGCGCCAACCCCTCAGACTCCGGATCAATACCAATCATCCACCGCGGCTCCAACCACTGCGACCGCAACAATTTGTACAACAGATCAGTACTGATATTCCCCGACCCGACAATCGCAACCGATGCCTTTGTAGCCACAGAGACTCCTCCACACGAGATCAGCTCTAACCATGTCAGCCACCGCATCACGCCGCCTGGGCTGATTCCGCTGTGCGGGACAAACGGTCTCCCAAAATGACTCTGCGCCCACCACGCAGTTCTCGCGAACTTTTGCGTGGTGGACGCAGAGTGAATCGGGGGTTAGATCGCCGAGGCGGCGTCGGCCAACGCCGATCCGATCATGTCGCCGGCGACCGATGCCGCCGGAGCCGGGTCGAAGGCGTCCATGAGGGTGTTCCACACCTGCTGCGGGAAGGCCAGCATCTCGTTCCAGATGTCGGTGAATCCCGTGTTGAACGCATCCGTGATCTGTGTGGCGTCGGTGGTGAGCAGCGCCTGCTGAATGTGGAACATCGCCATCTGCGGCACCGTCATCAAGTCCCGGAACTCGACGAACAACTGTGTCGCGGTGTCGGCGTCCGGCTGGGCAACCCCGTCCCAGCTGACCAGGTGCCAACCGTCGGTGGGATTACCACTCAGCACCACCTGGCTCGCGTTGGTCAGCGGGTGCGTCCAGATCAGCGAGGGGTCGGGGTTGTCGACGTTCATCTGCACCCAGGCCATGATCGCCGCGCCGTGGGAGAACGCCACGTCCTGATAGGACGGGTCGTCGGCGTTGATGCTGGTGTTGTAGATGGTCTGCACGGCGTCACTGAAGCGGTCCTCGAATGCCATTCCGTTGTAGTCCGAGGAACCCAGCAGCGGCACCGAGTAGAACCCGTAGGTCCAGGCGATCGGGGCGGCCAGATAGGTGAATGCCAGGTTCTTGAACTCGTCGCCGGTCGAGACCTGGAGGCCTTCCCAGATGCCGGCTTGAATCTCGTTGAGGCCGCCCAGGTTAGTGACGTTCATCCCCATCAGGTCGGCGAACGGCGCCGCGGTCTCCTGGGTCCGGATCAGGCCCGACGCGAAGATCCCGTCCACACCGGGGTCGGTGCCACCCGGGCCGTAGATCCCGTACAGGGTCTGCCCGACGGCCTCCGCCTGCGCCTCGCCGTTGTAGGCGAACGGGTAGGGGTCGCCGGTGAGGTGCGCCCCCGGTGCCGTGGTGCCGTTGATGAGCTGCACGTTGTCGGTCGACGTCCCGTGACGGACGAACTCCAGCAGAATGTCCTGGTTCTCGTCGGCGGTGAGCTGGATATCGGCTGCCAAAACACCGGGCAACGGCGCGGTAACCGGGGTAACAGCGATCACGCCGGCACCCGCCAGGGCGACGCCGGCGGTGATCAAGGAGCGGGTGGCAAGTTGCATTGCGGTCTCCCTTAACTCTCAGGTCTGGACTGTGACTGACCTCACAGTGAGCCGTTACGTTAGTCGGCGTTACGTAATAAACCAACCGATTGTCTCAGTGAGCGAGATAACTTTTCTTTGTCCCATCTCAGGAAAACTTGATAATTATCTCACTTGCAAAATATGTTCCGGGTGGCTCGTCAGCTGCCGCGCAGCCACGGCAAATTGAGTGTCCCGGCCCGGCCGCTGACGTATTTGAGCAGGTCATCGACCTGTGGCAGCTCGATTCGCCACTGCGGCAGCAGTCCGGACCAGCGCAGCGTCTCGGCGTCGATGCCGGCGCCGGTGACCGTCAAACCCTGTGGGAGGGCCGGCAGCCGCACCGGGTACGACGGTATCCACGCCGGCAGCCGCCACGGGCGGCCCCGGATCACCAGTGCTTGCGGTTTGAACCACAGGGTGGAGCCCGCCGCCGACACGCCGACCTGCAGCGCACCCCAGCGAGGGCGTCGCGACCAGCGCAGGCGGGCGGTGCCGTCGGGTCGCAGCTCACCTTGCAGCCGCGGCACGGCTTGGTGCACCACCGCATAGACGGCTTCCGCCGACAACTCCGCGGACACGGTGACCGGGGCCGCGACCAGTACAGGCGGCATGCCCGGCCGCACATGCACGTTCTCCAATAGCGCGGTGGCGCGATCGAGGCGATGCGGGCCCCACGAGATGTCGCGGGCCGCCAGCCGGACCTCGCCGAACTGGCCGACGGCCAGTCCCCGCGGGTCCAGCGGTGAGTCGAATTCGGTGACGGTCAACGTGACATCGTGCTTGCCGACTTGCGCGGTGACCTCCCGGCCCACCAGTTGCCGTTGCAGGGTGGTGAACAGGCTCCGGTACGGGGCGGTCGCGCCGGCGGTGATCGACGGCACGCCGACCGAGGACAGCAGCGCGTTCACCACCTCCAGCGACCGGAACGGATCCTCCCAGCGCAGGTTGCGGCGGGGTGGCGGCGGCCCGGACTCGGTCATCGGCGGAGGGAGATCATCGACGTTTGGTACGACTACGTCCGCGGGCCGGCTTGGTGGCGGCCACCAGTTGGTCCAACTCGGCCGCGGCGAACGACAACACCTCCCACGGGTCCTCGACCATCGCCGGGTCGACCTGGACGCCGACATCGACGTATTCGCCGTAGCTGAACACGGTGACGTTGATGCCCATCCCCATGGTCAACGGGCCGACCGAGAAGATGTGCTCGATGCGCGCACCGGCCATGTAGAGCGGCATGGGCGGCCCGGGCACGTTGGACACGATCAGGTTGGTGGCCAGTGGAAGGCGCTTTTCCAACTTGCCCGCCCGCAGCGATCCGAACAGCGCACCCAGCAGGATCGGAGGGGCTATGTCGGTCATCCCTACCGTCTGCTTGCGCACCAGCTCTTCGGCCAGCTCCTTGGCGGTGTTCATGCCACGGTGAATCATGTTGAGCCGCTTGACCGGATCTTCGATGTCGGTTGCCAGTGACGCCACCATCGGGTGCACCAGGTTGCCCATCTCGATGTCTTCGGGCAACCGGGTGGACATCGGGACGCTGGCCAGGATGGGCTTGTCCGGCAGCTCGTCGCGCTTGGCCAGGTAGGACCGCAGCGCACCGGCGACGACACAGAGGATCACGTCGTTCACCTTGACGCCGAAGTGGTTCTTGACCAGCTTGACGTCGTCCAGCGGCAGCGAGCAGTAGGCGAACCCGCGGTGGGTTCCGATGACACCGTTGAACGCGGTCCGCGGGGCGCTCATCGGCCGTGGCGGCGGCGGATCGGCGCGCCGCTGGTGGCCGATCTGGGTAACCGCACCACTGACCGTCTGGCCGACGAACTGCACCAGCTTGGGCGCATTGCGCAGGTTCGTCACCGCACCGCGGGCCAGTAGTTCGATACCCGAGGGCGGCGCCAACGGCTTCTCGTCGGGCGGCGCCGGGCGCTCGGGCGCGTCCGCCACCACATCGCACAGCACCGAGGACAGCCCGGCACCCGAGACGCCGTCGACCATGGCGTGGTGGGTCTTGGCGATGAACGCAACCCGGCCGCCCTCAAGGCCTTCCACGTACCAGCTCTCCCACAGTGGCTGGTGCCGGTTGAGCGGGCGGGCCAGGATCTCACCGACCACCGCGGAGAGTTCCCGCTCACCGCCGGGGGCCGGCAGCGCGATGTGGTGCACGTGTTGGTCCAAGCTGAACCGGGGGTCGTCGACCCACACCGGCCGGTCCAGCTGGAACGGCACCTCTTGGATGCGGCGCTGGAACTGCGGCATGTGCGGCAGCCGGTTCTTCAGGTGATCCCGGATCGTGTGGTAGTTGAAACCCTTTGCCTCACTTGGATCTAAGATCATCAGACCCAGGGTGTGCTGGGGCCACGCAGTGCCTTCCATGGACAGGAAGAAGGCATCCATGCCCGACAGCCGGTTCACCATCATGTACTCCGTTCACCTGGGATTGTGCTGCGAACGTAACGCCGTTCCGGCACGGTTCGTGTTCCCGATCCCGATCAGTGAGACAGCAGCAAACGAGGCACCCTGCCGGTACGAGCGGAAATCCGATCAGAGCCAACGCATTCGGTCGCCGGATGGCGCCAGGACCCGACTAGGACCCGTCGTCGCCGGGCACGGCACGCAGTCCCGCAACGGTGTCCGTGAGGGTTTCGCGGGGATCGCGGTAGGCGATACCCAGGTCGCGGCGGCTGGGGGAATCGTCGGAGGCCGGCATGCCGGTGTAGTACTGCATCCCCGCCTCGCTGAACGCCGCATTGAGCGGCAGCACCCGCCCCACCCGGTCCAGCAACCACCCGGTGGCGCGCAGCATCGCGTCGGGCAGCGGAACGGAGTGCACCGCGCTTCCGGAGACATCGCTCAGAAGCGCGGCCGCCTCCCGAACGGGCAGCCGGTGACCACCGGCGGTGTAGCGGCGCGGGCCGCGGCCGGGTTCCAAAAGTGCGGCGTGCAGGGCGGCCAGGTCACGAACGTCGACCACCAGCCAAGCGGCACTGCGACCGGGAAGCGCCTTCACCTGCAGCGCGCCCCGCACGCCTTCGGCGGCTTCACCGAATTGGTTCCCGACCGGCGGCCCGAGCACCATGCCGGGATAGCTGATGATCACCGGCGCGCCGGTGTCCTGCAGGCCCCGGGCGTAGCGCTCCACCTCCGCTTTCGACCGACCGTAACCGTCGGAGCCCCCGACTACCGGTAGGTCGGCGTGAAATGTCTGCGGGCCCGGCCGGAACAACGCCGTAATGCTGGAAACGTGCACAATCGGGTCCAGACCACGGTCTGCGGCGCATCCCAAGACATTGCGGGCACCCTCGAGATTGGTGGTCATCATCCGGGCCGCCTGTTTCGGGTCGGTCCCGACCAACGCCGCGCTGTGCACGACGGCATCACACCCATCCAGTGCCCGTGCCACCGAGTCCGCGTCGGCGATGTCACCCACGGCGTAGTCCGACACATCCACACCGAGTTTGGCGACACTCGTCGTCAGGCGAGCGGGGTCACGGACCAGGAACCGTACCTCGTGCCCCGCATCGATGACCGCTTTCGCGGTCCACCCGCCGACGAATCCGGTTCCACCAGTTATTAATACACGCATGTTCACCCCTATCCGGGGTGATCGTCACATAGTTCCCCGGCCGACGGAGCGGGCCGATCCCGGCTACCGGGACACCGGCGGGCCGAGCAGGCGATCGAGCCCGCCGACCAGAAACGTGACCTGGTCGGAGTAGAAGCCGGTGAGTTCGTCGGCGGTGAGACGGGCGCCGCCCGGATTCCAGTCGTCGGCACCACTGAGCGCCTGCAGGAATCCCATCACCGCGATCGCCCAGCGTTGCGCCACCCGGTCGGGATCGGCGTGCGGGAATGCCCGACGAACCTCGTCTAGCAACCGGTCACGCAGGTGTTGCTCGGTCAACTCGAAGGCCGGGTGCCCCTGCCGGGAGAGCTGGGTGACGATCTTGATCCATCGCATGCCGCGGGTCCGCTGGCGCTGTAGCAGTCCCAGGTACGGCTCGGTGACCGCACGCACCAGCGCTTCAGTGCTCGGCGCATCCGGTAGGGCGGCCAGCGCGTCGGTGTTGACGCGGATCTGATCGCGGACTGCCGCACCCAAGTCGAGCAGGACGGCCGCGACCAGGTCGTCTTTGCTGCCGAAGTGGTAATGCACCGAGGCCGGGCCCAGCCCGGCGGCCGCATTGATCGCCCGCACCGACACCGCGTCGGCGCCGTGCTCGGCGAAGAGCCGTTCGGCTGTCTTGATCAGCCGCACGCGGGTCGCCGCACCCTGGCGATTGTTGACGGCGGCGGTCAATATTGGGTCACTCGATCGGTTTCCATATCCGGATTTGTACCGTTCTCGGCCCGGCAAAACAAGCTCAGAGCTGGAGTGTTGTCACGGGCCAAGCAGTACACCCTTGCCAATTATTGGATCACTTGATCTAATTCTGTCGTTCGCGAAGACCTGAGGAGACCGCATGTGGACCACTGACTCGATCCGGTTCGGGGCGTTCCTGGCGCCTTACCATCCGCTCAATGCCGACCCGGCCCTGCAGTTGCGACGGGACCTGGATCTGATGGAGCACCTCGACCATCTGGGGTTCGAGGAGGCGTGGATGGGCGAGCACCACTCGACCGGCGCCGAGATCGTTCCCGCCCCGGATCAGTTCATCGCCGCCGCCGCGGAACGAACCCAGCGGATCCGGTTCGGCACCGGCGTGGTGTCGCTGCCCTACCACCACCCGCTGATCACCGTCGACCGAATCACCCAGCTGGACCTGCAGACTCGCGGACGTGTCATCTTCGGGACCGGGCCGGGCAAGATTCCGCTCGACGCGCACATGATGGGCATCGACCCGTCCCAGCAGCGCCGGATGCAGGGTGAAGCGCTGGACGCCATCCTGCCGCTGCTGCGTGGCGAGGTGGTCAACATGGCGACCGACTGGTTCACCCTGCGCGACGCCCGCGCCCAGCTGCCGACCTACGACCCGGCCGGGATCGAGGTGGTGGCCGCCTCCACGATCTCGCCCAACGGGTCGGTGCTGGCCGGCAGCAACGGCCTGTCGCTGATGTCGCTGGCCGCCAGTTCCCCGGCCGGCTTCGAATCCCTCGACCGTAACTGGGAGATCTACGAGAAGGTCAGCGCCGAGCATGGGCACATCGCCGACCGGTCGAAATGGCGGCTGGTCAACCCGATGTTCCTGGCCGAAAGCGAAGCCGATGCCGAGCGGGCGGTCAGCCGCCGGATCGGCGCCATCGCCGCCTACGTCAACCGCCAGACCGGCCAGCAGCCGGACTGGGCGAACACACCCAAGGGCATCATCGATCAGTGGCGCAACGACACCATCGGCGAGTTCGGTCAGGCCATCATCGGCACCCCGGACCAGGCGATCGCCCAGATCGAGCGGCTGGTCGAGAAGACCGGCGGCTTCGGCACCCTGCTGATCCTGCACGTGGACATGGCGGACTGGGAGAACACCAAACGCAGCTACGAGCTGTTCGCCTCCGAGGTGGTTCCGCACTTCCGCAACCGCAACCGCAACCGCGAAGCCAGTCTGCAGTTCGCGCAGGACAACCGCGAACTGCTGGTCGGTCAGCTGATCGGCGCGCTGACCAAGGCGCACACCGACTACTACGGTGCGCCCGCGACGGCAGGGGCCCAGTGATGCGCGCGGCACAGTACCTCGACGACACCTTCACCGTCACCGACGTCGCCGACCCGCCGGCGCTGGCCCCACACCAGATCCGCATCGACGTGGCCGCCTGCGGGATCTGTGGCAGCGACCTGTCGATGACCAAGGACCCGTGCCGCTTCGTACAGGTGGCCCTAAACGCGGGCTATCCGCTGGCCACGTTCGATTCCGACGCGCCGGTGGTGCTCGGACACGAATACGCCGGGGTGGTGACCGAGATCGGGTCCCAGGTGATCGATTTCGCGGTCGGCGATCGGGTGGCAGGTATCGGGCTGGCCACCGACACCGCGACCGGGATCCCGACGATCATCGGGTACTCCAACACCTATCACGGGGCCTTCGGCGAGAGCATCGTCGTCGACGGCTTCTGGGTGCGTCGGGTTCCCGACGGGTTGTCGCTGGAGCACGCGACGCTGGCCGAGCCGTTGCACGTCGGCGAGATGCACGTGCAGCAGTCCGGTCTCACCGCCGACGACTCGGCGCTGGTGATCGGCTGCGGCACCATCGGGCTGGGCGCGATCGTCGCGGCCAAGGCGCACGGCGCGCGTTTCGTCATCGCCTCCGACCCGTCGCGCAAGCGCCGCGAGGTGGCGGCCGCGATGGGCGCCGACATGGTCGTCAACCCGATTGAGCAGGACCCGATCGAGCTGTGGACCCGCACGATCGCCGAGGGCAATCCGGTGGTCGGTCAGGCTGGCACCGGAATCCTGATCGCCTACGAGTGCAGCGGCCGGGCCGGCATGCTCAACGAGTTGCTGCACACCCTGCCGTTCAACTCCCGGATCCAGGTGCTGGCAGCGGGTTTCGCCGAGGAGCCGATCATTCCGGTGGTGGGCCAGTTCCGCCGGATCGCGATCAACTTCGGCCACGGCGACTACCAGGACCCCTATGACGTGACGTTGCGGCGCCTGGCCGACGGTCAGATCGACGCCGAGGCGATCATCACCGGTCGGGTCGATCTCGACGGGGTGGCCGACGCCTTCAGCACGCTGCGGGCGCCCGACGAGCACGTGAAGATCGTGGTGCTGCCGCGGGGGCCCGCCGCGGCCGGCTGAGACCGGACGACCACGCGCTGACCCCCGAGGCCATGACGGCCACGGGGGTCAGGCGTCGGGTCAGCTGAAGTCGAACAGCGACGCGAAATAGTCCGTCGGGTTCAGCGCTGCGCTCAGATCGATACCCGCCCACACCGACGGGTCCAGCAGCGTGCTGAGATCCCCACCCGAGCCGGCCAGCCCCGGCAGGAACGCCCACTGGAGCGTCGCCAGCGGATTCGCCACATCAGGGAAGCCGCCGGTGGCGGTGAAGACCGCGGTCGCCAGGTCGTCGCGGGCGTTGAGCAGGCCCGCGGTGATACTGGTGTTCGGGTCGAACAGCGCCTCGGTCAGGATCGAGCCGAACTGCTGGCCACCGGTGAACAGCGCGGTCAGCACCTGCATCGGGTCGCCGGACGCGAACGCGGCCTGCACCGCTTCGGACGTCTGGTCGAGGTTCTTTTCCAGCAGCGCCTGCATCAACTGGAGCGGCAGCGAGACATCCTTTGCGGCCAGGTCCCAATTGTCCTGGACCGCCGACCAGCTGTCGGCGGGGTTCGTCAGGAACGCCTTGGTCAGGGCCAGCCAATCCGGGCTGAGTGCGTCGGTCATCCGCAGCCACATCGGCGTCGACGGCTGCTCACCGAACACCGCCTCGAAATTCGACGGTCCCATCGCGGCCTGAATGTCATGCAGCCACAGTTCCTGCGTCACCCAGCCGGGTTGTCCGGCTACCCGGGCGGTATCCAGTGCGTAGTCGTAGGACATCACCCGCTCGGTCATGTCGGCGGCGAATTGGGCGGGGCTGACGGTGGGGGTGTCCGCCGGCAGGTACTGCGACACGTCGCCCACCGAGACCACCTCGGTCTGCACCGGTAGGCCGCCGGCGGGCACGGCGCCCTCAGGCATGTTCTGATACCGCATGTAGATCTCACCGCTGGTGACGCCGCTGCTGTCCAGCCAGTTCGCCACACCGGGGTTGGTGGCGCTGACCACGTAGTAGGTGTACCCGTCGTGGGCGTAGAAGGACTGGCTGCCGTTGAGGCTGGTCTGCGACAGGGTGGCGGGCAGGTTCGTGCCGTAGACGTTCATCAGCTCGATACCGTTCATGCCCGACTCCACCTGCGGGACTTTGACGATCAGCGCCTCGCCCGGGTTCAAGTCGAAATGCCCCGAAGAGGCCGCGGCGCTGGGCAGCGCCACCCCGTAGCCGCCCTGAGAAGCCAGGTTGCTCATGGTGTTGGCCGGCTGCAGGATTCCCGCAGCGCCGGCCAGTTGCATGTTCAGTTGATTGAATGGGATCACCCCGGGAGCGACCGTGTGCAGCAGCATGCTGATCACGTCGGGCGACAACCCGGTGTCGGTGATGCCCGGGTTGATCGGCGCGCAGTCGGTCACGCACTCGATGTGGAAGTTGCTGCCGCCCACCGCCCAATCGCTCAGCATGTCGCGGATCAGCAACGCGTTGGCGTGGGTGCTGTCGATGACGTTAGCCGCGCCGTCGGGGGCGTCGGGACCGATGTAGACGGTGAAGGTGCCGTCGGGGTTGACCACCAGGCTGTGCCCGAGTTCCAGGGCGCCACCGCCCTCAGCGGAGGAACCGCCGACCGAGATCGGCATGAGGGCCATTCCCCCGGTGCCCGCGCCGACGGTGCCGGTGAGCTCGTAGGTCGCGTTGGGGTCGAATCCCTGCAGTGTGCGGTAGTAGATGTCGGGAGTGAAGAACTGGAAGTAGGGCCGGTATCCCGCGGCGTCCCCGGCCGTGACTTCGGGCACCTGGACGAACACCTGACCGTGGGTGGCCTGCGAAAGGCCGGCAGACATCAGCAGTTCGTAGTTGGTGGCCTGCAGACTCGCCATCAGCATGGCGTTGCTGTCCGGTGTGGCGAACGGCAGCGCCTCGAAGGACTGCTGCGCCGTCTGCATATTGGCCACGATCTGATCGATCACCGGCTGCAGGGCGCTGTCCGAGGAGAGCAACACCACCGACGCCGCCGTCGCCTCGGCGCCGGCCGACGGCGCGGCGACGGCCAGGATCGCAACACTGGCGATCGCAGTCGAGAGCACCGTCCGGCGCTGTACTTTGCGTACCTTCTTTTTCACTCCAACTCCTTTGGTGGTGGTTAGTACCCGGCGATCCGCAACGCCTGGGCAGGACAGTTATCGACCGCGTCCGACAACACCTGCCGGTCTTGGTCGCGGATGTTCTCGCCGTGGACGACGACGACGCCGTCGTCGCCCACTTCGAAGACCGATGGGTGGATCCCCTCGCAGATGCCGTTTCCGACGCAGCGCCCGCGCTCGACGATGACCCGCACGGCGGGCTGGTCCCCGGTGTCAGGCATCAGGAATGAAGGGCAGGCTGACCGGACGCCGGACGAACATCCCTTCCGCGTACCGGATGGCATCGCAGTCGACGCGGAAGTTCGGGCAGCGGCTCAGCAGTTCCTCGAGCACCACCCGGGACTGCATCCGCGCGGCGGCGTTGCCGATGCAATGGTGGTTGCCCTGGCTGAATGCCAGGATCCCCTGCGGCTTGCGTCCAACGTCCAGCGCGTCCGCGTCCGGCCCGTACTGGCGCGGATCGCGATTCGCCGAGCCGTACAGCAGCAGCACCTTACGGTCGGCGGGGATGGTCGTGTCGTCGACCGTCACGTCCCGGGTGGTCATGCGGGCCAGCCCCTGCACCGGCGACGTCAGCCGCAGCAACTCTTCGACGGCATCGCCGATGCGGGCCGGGTCCTCGACCAACCTCGCGCGTTGATCGAGGTGCTGGGTCAAGAGCAAGGCGCTGCCGCCCAGCATCCCGGTCACGGTGTCGTTGCCGCCGGTGATCATGGTGAAGGTCCAACCCAGGATCTTCTGCACGCCCAGCATGTCGCCGTCGGCGCCGAGCCCGGCCGCGACCATATGCGACACCGTGTCTTCGCCCGGCTCCTTGCGTCGCCGCTTGACGAGCTCGGTGAAGTAGGCGAACAGTTCGGCAATGGCCACAACGGCTTCGGGTGGCTGGCCGCCGGCGACGGCACCGGCAACGATCGCATCGGTCCAGACGTCGAACTGGCTGCGATCCTGCTCGGGCACACCCAAGTAGTGCGCGACCACCATCGACGGCAGCGGTTTGAACAATTCGGTGACGATATCCCCACCACCGTTGGCGCGCAGTCGCTCGATGCGCTCGACGGCGAACGCACGAACGGCCGGCTCGACCAGCACCATCTGGCGCGGGGTGAAGCCCTTGTGCACCAGTCGCCGCAGCTCGGTGTGCCTCGGCGGATCGAGCATGACCAGCGGGGCGTTGTCGCTGATGCCCAGCCGCTCCATCTCCCCGTAGTCGATCGTCAGCCCTTGCGCCGAGGAGAACGTCTCCCAGTCCCGCGCGGCGGCACTGACATCGGCGTATCGGGACAGCACCCAGTAGTCCTTGTCCGGTGCGCGCTCCGGGATCACGCGGTGCACCGGATCGTGGTCACGCAGGGCGGCATACATCGGCCACGGCGCGCTCCAGGTCTTGCCGCTGCGCGGCGTGAAAGCCACGATCTCGTCGGGCATCGTCGCGGTCATCCCATCCCTTTCGGTGACGAATAGTTGTCGTCATGATGACGAATATTTGTGTTTCGAGGATGCTATAACGGGCGCGGAAGTCGCGCAAGAGTCTGGCCGTCGTAGGATCGGGGACCACCCGGATCGCGAAGTAAGGGAGCGCAATGACTGGGCCCGGCGGACGAGGCGAGGTGGAGCGGACGGGTTCTCCGCCGACCGATCGGGTGGTCGCCATCGTCGAACTGCTGGCGGCACAGCATCAGCCGAACACGGTGGCGTCGATCGCGTCCCGCCTGGAACTGAACCGATCCACCGTGACGTCGATCCTGTTGGCACTGGAGCGGGCCGGCTGGGCGACGCGACAAGCAGACCGCAGCTACACGCTGGGCCCCGGGCTGATCGGTGTCGCGAATGCGGTTCGCGAAGCACTGCCGCTATCAACGGAATTCGCCCGTGCGATCGAGGACCTGGCGGATCGGGCCGGGTGCGGAGCGTCGGTGGCCCTGGTCGGGTCCGACGAATTGCGTTTCATCACCGTGTCAAGGGGCAAAGGCCGCATTCCGCCCGGGGTCGGCGTCGGTGTCCGGCTGCCGCTGGTCGCACCCGGCGGCGCCTCGGTTATCGCCCACCGTGACAACCGCGCGCAACGAAAATGGCTGGCGTCAGCACGCGGACTCGGCAAGGACGTCCTCGACGACGTGCTGGCCCAGGTGCGCGCCAACGGAGTCGTCGTGTTCGGCTTGGGCACAGCCGATCCGAAGACCCTCGACATGCTCGCGGAAGTGGTGGAGCTACTCGCCGAACACCCCCGGCGGGCCGTGCTGCGCCAACAGATCTTCGAGCAGCTGAGCAGCGTCGGCGGCATTCCCTACACGTCAGATCAGCTGGGCACCGACCGGGATTTGTCGGTGAGCTACCTGTCCACCGCGATTTTCGAACGCGGCGAGGCCGTCTACGAACTGCAACTGGGGCCGCTTCGCGATGCGGTCAGCGCCGCCGACCGTCACCGCTACATCCGCGAAATCCGTGCTACTGCAGCGAAACTCAGTACCTAGTTACTGCACCACCCCGCGTAGCCCGTCGGCACCGAAGGCAGGCTCCAGCATTGCCGAGAAGTCCGGGCCGCGCCGTAGCTTCTGCCCACCGTCGACGTTGATGACCTGGCCGGTGATGTAGCTGGCCGCATCGCTGAGCAGGAACAACGCCAGGTTGGCGACGTCGGTGACCTCGCCGGGCCGGGGCAGCGGCGTCGAGATGCGGTAATCCTCGCTCAGCTCAGGCGAGTTCAGGATGGGCGCCACCAACTCCGTACGGATCAAGCCCGGGCGGATGCTGTTGACTCGCACCCACGACGCGCCGAGTTCGTCGGCGGCCAGCTGCATCAGGTGGTCCAGCGCGGACTTGGTCGGGCCGTAGGCGCCGAACCAGCGGTGGGTGTTGCTGGCCGCGATCGAGGAGATCCCGACGAACGAACCGCCGCCGCCGCTGACCAGTGCCCGCCCGGCGTGCTTGAGCACGTACATCGAGCCGTTCACGTTGAGGTCGACGGTGCGGCGCCACGCCTCGGAGTCGATCTGGGTGATCGGCCCGATGGTCTCCGATCCGCCCGCGCAGTGCACGACGCCGTAAAGCCGGCCGTTCCACGCGGTGGCGGCGTCGACGGCGGCCGCCGTTTCCTCCTCGTTGGTGATGTCGGCGGCTGCACACCGGATCGCACCGGTGACGCCGGCAGCCTCGATCTCGGCGGCGGTCTCCCGCAACCGTTCGGCGTTGCGGCCCACGATGACCACGTTTGCCCCGGCCTGCGCCAGCGCCGCGGACACCGCCTTGCCGATACCGCTACCGCCACCGGTGACCAGGCAGGTCCGGTCCTCCAACGAAAGCTGCACACCGACCCCTTAGGTAATTGGAACACGTTCTACCTATGGAACCACGTGCCGCCACCGCCCGAACCCCTGGCGTCGAGATTGCACTCAGGTACAGGTCCACTCGACCTTTTCGTACAACGATGCAATCTCGCGGTGCGGTGGCCCGCCCACACACCGCAAAGCCTGGCGCGGGCGGGCTCAGGGCTGGTCGCGGCGTGCCGGCTGGGTGGGTTTGGCGGTGCGCCAATCCTCGACATCGGGCGCCAGCGCCACTGGGAAACGGTTCTCGTTGTGCGCGGCCCAGTGCGCGTGGCCGAGCTGGTGGATATGGAAGCCGTGCCGCAGCGCCTCGGTGAAACCCATCGCGTCGGCGGCGGCGTTCACCGAGTCCTTGATCAGCAAGGCGGCCATGGTCGGACGCTGGGCGATCCGCCGGGCGAACGCCAGCGTCTTGTCCTCGAGCTCGTCGACCGGGAACACCTTGGACACCATGCCCAGCCGGTAGGCCTCTTCGGCGTCGATCGAATCCCCGGTCAACAGCAGTTCCTTAGCCTTGCGCGGGCCGAATTCCCAAGGGTGGGCATAGTATTCGACACCCGGCATGCCGAGCCGCACACCGACCACGTCGGAGAACTTCGCGTTGTCGGCAGCCACGATCAGGTCGCAGGCCCAGACCAGCATGAGGCCCGCGGAAATCGCATTGCCCTGTACCTGCGCAATCGTGATCTTGCGCAGGTCGCGCCACCGGCGGGTGTTCTCGAAGTAGAAGTGCCACTCCTGGTGGATGAGTTTCTCGGCGATGGGTTCCTTGGTGGCGCCGTGCGAGCGGAAGGTGGGATGCTGCCCGGGCCCGGGAGCCCGTTCGGCCAGCGCCTCCTCGGACCCGAGATCGTGCCCGGCGGAGAAGTTCTTGCCGCGCGCCGCGAGGATCACCACCCGCACGTCGTCGTCGGCTTCAGCGCGAGAGAACGCCTCGTCGAGCTGGACCAGCAGCGTCCGGTTCTGCGCGTTGTGTGCATCGGGCCGGTTCAGCCAGATTCGGGCGATCTGCCCGTCATCGAGGGTTTCGTAGGTCACCAGGTCAGCCATGCTTTGCACATTACGGCCAACGTGTAACGCCGGCCACGCTGGGTGGCGCAGCGGCTGTAGAGTGAGCTGATGCCCGCAAAATCTGACCCCGCCGAGATCGGCGACGTGGAGCCGCTGGCCGACAGCACCGCGCGCCAGGCCCGTCGGGTGGTCGCCGCCTACGCGACCGACGCCGACGAATGCCGGGTGTTTCTGTCCATGCTCGGCATTGGGCCATCGAAAAACGAGAGCTGATGAGCCGCCCGGAAGACCGCGGCCCCGTTAGCGGGCCGGGGGATTCCGATTTTGTGGTGGTCGCCAACCGGCTGCCGATCGATATGGAACGGCTGCCCGACGGCAGCACCTCCTGGAAGCGCAGTCCCGGTGGACTGGTGACCGCGCTGGAGCCGCTGCTGCGGCGGCGACGCGGGGCCTGGATCGGCTGGGCCGGGCTGGTTGAGCCGGAAACCGATGTGATCGACGATCCGATCGTCGCGGAGGATCTGCAGCTGCATCCGGTGCGGCTGTCCGCCGAGGACGTCGAGCAGTATTACGAAGGCTTCTCCAACGCCACACTGTGGCCGCTGTATCACGATGTGATCGTCAAACCGAGCTATCACCGGCAGTGGTGGGACCGCTACGTCGACGTCAACCGCCGTTTCGCGCACGCCGCCGCACGCGCGGCCGCCGCCGGCGCCACGGTGTGGGTGCAGGACTACCAGCTTCAGCTGGTGCCGAAGATGCTGCGCGAGCTGCGCCCCGACCTGACCATCGGCTTCTTTCTGCACATCCCGTTCCCGCCGGTGGAACTGTTCATGCAGCTGCCGTGGCGCACCGAGATCATCGAGGGGCTGCTGGGCGCCGACCTGGTCGGCTTCCACCTGGCCGGCGGCGCGCAGAACTTCCTGATCCTGTCGCGGCGGCTGGTCGGCGCGAACACCTCGCGCGGACTGGTCGGGGTGCGCTCGCGGTTCGGCGAGGTACAACTGGACACCCGCAGCGTCACCGTAGGCGCCTTCCCCATCTCGATCGACGCCGGCGAGCTGGACGCCAAAGCCCGCGACCGCGGTATCCGGCGGCGGGCCAGGGAGATCCGCTCTGAGCTCGGCAATCCCCGCGCCATTCTGCTCGGCGTCGACCGCCTCGACTACACCAAAGGCATCGATGTCCGGCTGAAGGCCTTCGACGAGTTGCTGGTGGAGGGCCGGGTCAAGGGCGATGACACGGTGTTCGTGCAACTGGCGACGCCGAGCCGGGAACGCGTTGAGAGCTACCAGATTCTGCGCGACGAGATCGAACGCCAGGTCGGCCACATCAATGGCGAGTACGCGGAGGTCGGCCATCCGGTGGTGCACTACCTGCACCGCCCGGTCCCCCGCGACGAGCTGATCGCCTTCTTCGTGGCTGCCGACGTCATGCTGGTCACCCCGCTGCGAGACGGAATGAACCTGGTGGCCAAGGAGTATGTGGCGTGCCGCAGCGACCTCGGCGGCGCACTGGTGTTGAGCGAGTTCACCGGTGCGGCCGCCGAATTGCGCCAGGCCTATCTCGTCAACCCGCACGACCTGGACGGCGTGAAGAACGCGATCGAAGCGGCGATCAACCAGCCCCGCGAGGACGGCCGGCGGCGGATGCGTTCACTGCGCCGCCAGGTGCTGGCTCACGATGTGGACCGCTGGGCGCGGTCGTTCCTCGACGCGCTCAGGAACACAGGTGCTGCGGGTTGTCCTGGCAGTTCAGCGGGTAGCGCGAGTTCGGGTGAGGCAGCGGCCCAACATAGCTCAGGGTGAACGGGTGACGGCTGATGCCGGGCTGCTGGCCACAGGCATGGCCGTAGGTCAGCGTCTGGGTGCCGTTGAGCGAGTCGTCGAATGCGTAGGTCTGGTGTACCGGAAACGCCGTACCGTCCGGACACTTGATGGCGCCCTGAACAAACGCCGAATACGACCATCGGCCGCCGGTCAGCCGGAAGGTGCCGGTGTCGCCGATCGAGCTCAACACCGCCAGCCCACACCCCACCGGCAGCTCCAGCGGAACCCGGGCGTCACCGACTACCGGGACGCAGATCGGGCTGATCGTCCAGACAGCCACCTGCGCACCATCCTGGACGACGTTGTAGACCCCTTCGACAAGGTCCGACTCGGCCACCGCCGGGCCTGCGCCGGCGACCGCAGCACCCGCGGCGGCAAGCACGGCCGACACCATCGGCATCAACTTCACGATGAACCTCCCGTCCGCAGGTCTGACTCTAGATCGGTTTGATCCCATTGATCAGCCATTTGCCGCCGATCTTCAGATAGTCCACCCGCAGCCTGCTGCCGTCGTAGAGCGGGTCTTTGTTGGCCTTGCTGGTCACCGTGCGGTTGATGTAGACCATCACCGATCCCGATGTCCGCTGGGCGTCCAGCACGCCCACTCCGACCACGTTGACCTGGCTGACGATCTGGCCGTCCCGGGCCGCCGGAATGATGTCCTTGGCGGCGCGGCCTTCGAATTCCCGGCGGAAGTCCGGCGTGAGCAGCGGGTAGGTCTCGGTCAGGCTGCGTTCCACGGTCTGATAGTCGTAGCCGAACATCTTGGGAATCTCGGTGCCGGCCAGCGGGGCCAGCTGGGCGCGGGCAGCCTGTTCGCCGTTGCGCTCCAGCCGATTCCAATACAGCCAGCCGCCCGCGGCTGCCAGTCCGACGAAGGCACCCGCCAGCAGCACCGCGATCAGGCCCGGCAGCCGGGCGATCACCTGCCGCATCAGTTGCCCCCATTGGGGTATTTGAGGTCGTAGGCGCTCATGGCGCCGTTGCCGTCCTCGTGCACGATCACCCGCAGCCGGTAGGGCTGCGACGGCCGGTTGACGCCGTCGATGTCGGTGACCGTGACCCGCGCCGAGACCAGCACCGACGCGTTCTGGCGCTCCTCGTCGATGTCCTCCAGCGCGGCACCGTTGATGACCGTCTCGGAGCTGGCGTTGGTGTCGCGGAACAAGGACTTGAGGCCCTCGACATTGCCCTGCTGGCTCAGCATGTCGTGCAGCGGGCCGCTGGTTCCGTCGATGAACCGGTCCACGCTCTCGTTGATGGTTTCCGGCCGGTAGCTGAACATGTTGACCACCGTCTGCGACGCGGTGTCGACGAACCGCTGCTCACGCGCGGTGTCGGCGTTCGCGTGGCGTTGTTGGGTGACCAGCACGCCGATCAGCCCGCCCAGCACCAACACCCCGATCAGCCCGGCCGTCAGCGCCAGGATTGCGACCAGCCGGCCATTGGCCGGCCGGCGCGGTGGCGGCCCAACCGGGCGGCCGGCCTTGACACCGACCGTCGTCGACTCCGACACCGGCACCGTCGCGGTGACCCCATCGGTGGCATCACCGGCCGGCCCGGCAGCGCGCGACGCACGCCGCCGCACCCGCCCGGTGGCCGGTGCGGACACGGATTCGTCCACTACACCTGCCTCGGATCAAGCATCAGATCCACCCAGTTCTCGGCGGGTCGCTGACGTGGATCGCCGGGCCCGAAGGTGCCCGTCCCACCCGCGGGATCCATGAACTTCCCGGTTCGCTCGTCGTAGGTGGTGTACCCAGCACCGCTCGCCTCCGCCGGCAGACCGGCCGGCGGACCCGGCAGGGGCGCATCGGCGGGCGGCGGGCCGGGCCGCCCGTACGGCGGCAGTCCGCCGTTGCCGCCGGGTGCGGTCGGCAGGTTCTGGTCCGGCGGCGCGTAGAACGCGTTGGGCGGCGGTTGCGGTCCGGGCTGGTTGGGCGGCACCGGCAACGGGTATGGCGGGTTGGGCGCCGGGCCCGGCCCCGCGGGCACACCCGGCGGCAACTGCACGACCGGTGGACCCGGGTCGTAGTCGGCCTCCGGCGGAATATAGGGGAACTTGTTCATCGGCGACGTCATCCGCGGGTCGTTCATCGGGGTGCCGTACGGGATCGGCGGCCCGCGCCACGGGTTGCTCCCGATCGGCACGTAGCCCTGCGGGTCGCGGCACAGCTGCACGGTCGGGGCGCGCTTACCCGGGAATTCCATGCAGGGATAGTTGCGTGCGCCGCGCACCGCAGCGGGATCGTTCTGCGCCGTCTTGCAGTACAGATCGGTAGGCAGCTCACGCAGCGATTCGTCGGCGGGGGAACGCATGTCGCCGAACGGCACGAAACCGACCGAGCATGGCGGCGGGTCGTGGAGGTCGATCTTGAAGTCGAGTTTGGCCCCCTCCTCCGTTGGCGATCCACCGGCGACGGTGGTCAGGGCGGCGATCAGCGCCGGGAAGATCACCAGCGCCTGCTCAATCGACTTGTGGTAGATGACACCGATCCGGCCCAGGTTGGCCAGGTTGGCCGCCAGCATCGGGAAGGTCGGCCGGATGCCGGTGAAGGCGGTGTTGGCTTCATCGGCGACACCGGGCGCCGTCTCCAGGGTCGACCGCAGCTGGGGGTCGGCCTGGGCCACCTCCGCGGTGAGTCGCGCCAGCGAGGCGGACAGTGACGTGATGTCATCGCTGCTGCGAATCTGGGCGTCCAGCAGTGGACCCGCCTGATCGATCAGTGTGGTGGCGTCGTCGTAATGCGCGTTGGCCTCGTCGATCAGCCCTCGGGACGACTCGATCATCCGCGCCAGCTCCGGCCCGGACCCGTTGAACGCCTTGAACGCTTCGGCCAGCAGGTCTTTGAGCCGGCTGTTGGTGACGCTGTTGACCAACTCCTGGGACTGCGCGAGCAGCCCGGCGATGTCCTGGCCGATCGCGGTCCGGTCCTGGCCGATCCGAGAGCCGGCGTGCAATTGGCCCTGCGGGGGCTGGCCGTCGGGCTGCACGAGGTCGATGTACTGCTCGCCCAGCGCCGACACGCTCTTCACGGTGGCGGTGACACTGGCCGGGATGTGTGCGCTGTTGTTGATGCGCATCAAGGCTCTGACGCCTTTTTGGTCCGGGTCCGCGCCGTCGTCGTAGAGTTTGACCTCCTCCACCCGGCCGACCGTCACACCGCGGTAGGTGACGTTGGCGCTGCGGTAGATGCCGCCCCCGGCGGCGAAGTCGGCACTCACGTGATAGCTACCGAGCCCCAGCGTGGTGGGCAGGTGCAGGTAGAACAGGGCGATCGAGCCGACCGAGAGCGCCGTGATGACGGCGAAGATCGCCAGTTGAATGCGGGCCAGACGATCCAGCATCAGCGTGCTCCCTGCTGTCCGGCCACGGTGCCCGGCGGGATTTTGAAGGGGTCGGCGGCCTGCCCGGACAGATTGGCCAGATCGCCGATCAGGAAGTCCGGTGCGTTCACGACTTCGTCGAGGTGCTGCATGTTCGGGTCCATCGCCGAGGTGGTGAAGATGGTCTCTCCCAGCCGGCGCAGGGTCAGATCGAAGGTGGTGATCACGTTGAGGTAGTCCCCGCGGACCGCGTTGCGGAAGTACCTTCCGACGAACGGGAACGTGGTGGTCGCATCCAGCGTGGTCACCAGGGAGTCTGCGTTGTCCGCCAGCGACTTGACCACCGGGTAGAGGTCTTTGAGGTCCGCGGCGAAGTCATCCTTGGTCTGCACCAGTATCTTTGACGCGACCGTCGCCAGGGCGCCCAACGCGCCGAATGCGTCGACGATGTTGGTCGTGTTGTCGTTGAGTACGCGCAGCGCCCCCGGCAGGGTATCCAGCGTGCGCGCCAGGTTGTCCTTGCTGCGCGCCAGCGTGTCACCGACCCGGTTGATTCCGTCGAGGGCGGTGATGATGTCGCCTGTCTGGCGCTCCAGCGACGCGGTGAGCTGCGCCAATCTCGGGATCAGCTCGGCGAAGGTGCCGGCCCGGCCGGCCACCGCCGCGTAGGCCGCATCGGTGATGTCCTGCAGCGCACCCAGATTGCCGTTGTTGACCACGACACCCAGCGAGGACAGCACCTCTTCGGTGCTCGGGTACCGGCTGGCCTGGCTCAGCTGGAGGTGGCCGCCCGCGCTGAGGGTGCCCACCGCGGGCTCCCCTCCCCGCGGCGGCGGAGCCAGTTCGATGTGCTGAGAACCCAGCAGTGAGGTCTGCGCGACCTTGGCGGTGGCGTTTGCCGGCAGCCGCACGCCAGGATCCAGCGACAACTGCACCGCGGCGTAGAACGTGCCGTCCGGCCGTTGCCGGGCGTCGATGCCGGACACACTGCCCACTGTGACGTCGTCGACCATCACCGGCGAGTTCTGTGGCAGCGTCAGCACGTCGGGCACATCCACTGTGATCTTGTAGGACCCGCGACCGTGCCCCGCGGTGCCGGGCATGTTCAGCGAGTTCAAGCCGCCGAACTGGCAGCCCGCCAGCAGTAGCGCCCCCGAACCGAGTACCGCGACCCGGTAGCTGACCCGCCTCATCCGCCGGCTCCCTGCGGTTGCGGCGCCGGACCCGGCGGCCTGCCGAGTTGCCCGGGCACCGGGGGCGGGGTGGGCGGCAGGAACATCGAAGCCACATCGTCGGGGTTGACCTGGCCCACCCCGGGTGCCGGCAGCCACTGCAGGTACGGGATCGGGGTTTGGGCCTTGGCCTCGGTTGCCGGGGTGTCGTAGATGACCTGGCCCTTGTAGGCGGTGATGGAATTGACCGGGTGGAATAGCAGCGGCGGGAAGTTCATCGTCCAGCGCCGCATCACCGGCCCCATCCGCTCCTTGCAGATCTCGGCCCGCTTGAAGTTGTCCGGGGTGGTACCGGTGTCAAAGGTGCCACCGCAGATGAACTGCACCGGGTTGCCCAGGTCGGGTAGCGACAACAAGCCCGACGCGGTGCCCTGGGCCGGGTTGTAGATGTTGTAGAAGTTCGCCAGGCCATTCGGCGTGATGTGCAGCACCTGTTCGATGTCGTCGTGCTGGTCGGACAGGATTTTGGTGAAATCGGCCAGCTTGCTGACCTGGGCGATCAACACGTCGTTGTTGTCGTGCAGGAAGCCCTTGACGTCGCGCAGCGCCTGGTTGAGCGTACCCAGGGTCTGGTCCAGGTCGGTGGCACTGTCGGCGAGCACCCCCGACACCGATGCGACGTGGTGGGAGAACTGCACGATCTGCTCGTTGCTTGCCGACAGGGCGTCGACCAGCAGGCGCAGGTTCTTGATGGTCCCGAACAGGTCGGTGCGGGAGTCGCCGAGCCGGCCCGCCGTCTGGGACAACTCGTGCAGCGCGGCCCGGAACGAGTCGCCGTTGCCGTCGAAGGTGTCGGCGGCCTGATCGACGAACGCGCTCAGCGTGCCCGCCGTCTTACCCTGGGCGGGTCCCAATTGGGCCGACAGCGCCTTCAGTTCGGTCTTGACCTCATCCCATTCGACCGGCACCCCGGTGCGGTCCTGCCCGATCGACGCGCCGTCGGCGAGTTTGGGGCCGCCGGTGTAGGACGGTGCGAACTGCACGAAGCGGGCCGACACGATATTGGGCGCCACGATGATGGCGCGCGCATCGGCCGGCAGGTCGACGCCGTGGCGCAGGGTCATGGTGATCTTGACATCGTCGACGCGCGGCTCGATCCCGTCGATCTTGCCGACCGGCACCCCGAGCACCTTGACCTCGTCACCCGGGTAGATGCCGACCGCCGAGGAGAAGTAACCGACGACCCGGTGTCCGCCGCGCATCGGCCAGGCCAGGTACGCGCCGACCGCCAGCACGAATGCCAGCAGGACAGCCAGGATCACCCGAAACGCCCGGTTTCGGTTCTGCAGCACGGAACGGACGGTCATGGCGACTTCGGCTTAATGATCAGGCGCTCCGCAATCATTCCGCGCAGATAATCGGCGAGGCTGTCCGGCAGCTTGCCCGGTTGGAAGTAGCCGTCCAGCAACACTTCGGCCATGGTGGCCGGCGGCAGACCGTACAGGTTGATCTGGAACCCCGGACCGGAGGCGACCACCTCGCCCAGGGCCGTCGCATAGCCGGGCAGTCGGCGCAGTGCACCGCTGATCCGTTCGCGGCGGTCCAGCAGGTTGTCCAGTACCGAGTTCAGCCGGGTCAGGGCCGGTCCGAATTCCTGGCGGTTGTCGGCGACGAAACCCGACAGCTGCGTCGACACGTCGTCGATCCCGGCGATCAGGGTGCTCAGCGCCTGGCGACGCTGATCCAGCGCGGCGAACAGCTGGTTGCCGTCGACCACGAGCTGGTTGACCTGGTTGGCCCGCTGGCCCAGCACCTGGGTCACCGATTTGGAGTGCGCGAGCAGCTGTTGCAGTGCATCGTCGCGGCGGTTGAGGGTGCGGGACAGATCCGCGACCCCGTCCAGCGCGCCGCGCAGCTGCGGGGTCGCATCCCGCAGGGAGTCGGTGAGCGTGTTGAGTGCCTGCTCGAATTTCGGCTTGTCCAGGTCGCCGACGTTGCCGCCCAGATCCTGCAATGCGGCGTTCAGCGTGTACGGGGTGGTGGTGCGTCCCCGCGGGATGCTGGCGGCCCAGCCGCTGCCACCCGGGGTCACCGACAGCGACTTCTCGCCCAGCACAGTGTCGGTGCGGATCGCCGCCAGCGACTGGTCCCCCACCCGGACCTTGCGGTTGACGGTGAACGACACCTTCGCGCTGTCGCCGGCGAGGGCGACCTCGGTCACCTTGCCGACCCTGATGCCGGAGACCTCGACGTCGCTGCCGGCGGTGATGCCGCTGGCGTCGGCGAAGTATGCGTCATAGGGCTGACCCTGCGGCCAGAACGGCAGACTGGTGTAACCGAACGCCACCAGCACCAGGCAGACGACGAGGGTGACGCCGAAGATACCGGTGCGGACCGCGCGGTCCAGCTGCTTGGCAGGCTTTACTGCGTCGGCCACGTGCACCTCCCCTTCGATGGGTCCGGGGGGCCGCCGAACGGAATGAGCAGGTCGCTACCGGCCGGCCCGTTGATCTTGATACGGACCGAGCAATAGTAGATGTTGAAGAACGAGCCGTAGGCACCCAGCGCGTTGAGTCGCATGTAGTTCTCTTCGAGCGGGTCGATGACCTTGTTGATGTCGTCTTTGCGTTTGTCCAGCACCGTCGCCAAGGGCCGGGCGTTCTCGATCACGCCTTGCAGCGGGCGCCGGGATTTCGCCAGCATCTCGGTCAAAGCGGACTCCGCCGACGCCAACGGACCGATCGCCCCGGCGACGGAATCACGCCCCTCGGCCAGCCCGCTGATCAGCTGCTGGAGTTGATCGACGCTGGTGTCGAACTGGGCGCCCTTGGCGTCGACGGTCGCCAGCACGGTGTTGAGGTTGGTGATCGTGTCGCCGATCAGCTGGTCGCGGGAGGCCAGGCTCTGACTGAAGGCGCTGGTGCTGGACAGCATCTGGGACAACGCGCCGCCCTGGCCCTGCAGCAGCTCGATGATGGCGCCACTCATCTCGTTGACCTTGGAGCCGTCCAAGCCCTTGAGCACCGGACGCAGTCCGCCGAGTAGGGCGTCCAGATCGAGCGCCGGCTGGGTGTGGTCACGTGCGATGGTGGCACCCGGCCCCAACTTGTGCAGCTCGCCGGGGCCGGCGGTGATCTCCATGTATCGGTCGCCGACCAGGTTCTCGTAGCGGATCAGGGCGCGGCTCGAGGTGTAGAGCTGGTAGCGCTTGTCCACGTCGAACGTCACGTTGACGCTGTTGTCCGGCGCCAGCTCCACCGCGTGCACGGTGCCGACCGGCACCCCGGCGACACGCACGTCCTGTCCGGCCTTCAGCCGGGAGGCGTTGGCGAAGTTGGCGTGGTAGGTGTTCGAGGCCGCGAATCGGAACTCCCCGAACACGATGATCAGGCCGGCCGCGACCACCAACATGACCACGGCGAAGACCGAGACCTTGATCAGCATCGAGCGGTGCGATTCGTGGCCGCCCATCAGTATTCGTCCCGTTCCGCGTACACACCGTTGAACAGGAACTGCACCGTGGACGGGGCGTCGAACTGCACTTCGGTGTTCGGCTCGAAGGGGATGTAGGCGTTGTCGGTCACCAGGAACGGCGCCCGGTACCAGGATCCACCCATCTGTTTGGTCGGCATGTACGGCAGGCCACGACAGTTGGGTCCGCCCGAGGCATTCACGATCGGCAGGCTTTCGGGGTAGGTGTAGGCCGGCACGCCCGGGATGAAGTTGGACGACAGGAACAGCGCCGGCTTGACCCCACCGAACACCGTCCCGAAGGTCTGCATCTCGACCTCCAACCCCTTCAACAGGCAGCCGAACTCGGGGGAATAGTCGCCCAGCACCTTCGCCGGCGCGCGCAATCGGTGGATCGTGGCGATGTAGTCGTCGGCCCCCGGCGCCAGGGTCTCGTATCCGTTGTTGCCCAACCCGGTCGCCGCCAGCAGGGTGGCGTTCAAGTTGTCCCGCTGATTGATGATGGTGTTGGTGACGGTGGGGGCGTTGTCCAGGATTCGCGCCAGGTCAGGGGCGGCGGCGGCATAGACGGCGGCGACCCTGCCGGTCTTGGCGAAGTCGGATTCCAGCGCGGGCAGATGCGGGTTCAGCTGTGCCAGATAGGTGTTCAGGCCGGACAGGGTCGCACCCAGGTTGTCGCCGTTGCCGCGCAGCCCCTCGGACAATGCGCTCAACGCCCCGTTCAGGTTGACCGGGTCGATCTTGTTCAGCAGGTCGGTCAACGTCTGGAACAGTGTGTTGACCTCGAGCTGCACCTGGGACGCATGCACCTTGTCGCCCGGTCGTAGCGACGTGGCCGCGGGGTCCTTCGGCGGCAGGAACTCCACCGACTTGGACCCGAAGATGGTGGTGCCGCCGATGTGCACCTCCGCATTGGCCGGGATGTAGTGCAGCTGGCTGCGTTCGATCGCCAGCGTCAGCGTGGCCTGGTCGCCGCGGTAGTCGATGGCGTGGACCTTGCCGATCTGGATACCGCGGTATTTGACCTTGGCGTCGCGGTCGGTCATCAGGCCGATCCGGTCCGAGGTGACCGTGACGGTGTCGACCGGCGTGAACGCGGCGGTGTAGGACAGGTAGGTGAAGATCGCCGCCGCGGCCAGCAGGCCGGCCAGGATCGCCGCGGCGATCCTGACCTGGCTGCGTTTCAGCTGCGTTTCCATGCTGTCCTGGTATCCCTGCGTTTATCCGGAGAGGTTGAAGTTGCCGGAGGAGCCGTAGACCGCGAGTGAAACCGCGAGCGTGACGACGACGACGACGATAAGGGATGTCCGTACCGACCGGCCGACCGCGATGCCCACCCCGACCGGACCGCCTGCCGCGTTGTATCCGTAGTAGGTGTGCACCAGCATCACCGCGATCGACATCACGATGGCCTGCAGGAACGACCACAAGAGATCAACCGGGTTGAGGAACGTGTCGAAGTAGTGGTCGTAGAGCCCCGCGGACTGGCCGTTGATGTAGACCGTGATGGCCCGGGCCGAGAAGAACGCGGCCAGCACCGACAGCGAGTACAGGGGAATGATGGTGACGAGCCCGGCGACGATCCGGGTGGAGACCAGATATGACATCGCGTGCACCGCCATCGATTCGACGGCGTCGATCTCCTCGGCAATCCGCATGGCTCCGAGCTGGGCGGTCGCGCCGGCACCCAGCGTCGCCGCCAGCGCGATACCGGCGATCAGCGGTGCGACGATGCGGACGTTGAGGAACGCGGACAGGAAGCCGGTCAACGCCTCGATGCCGATGTCACCCAGCGATGCGTAGCCCTGCACCGCCAGGGTGCCGCCGGCGGCCAGCGTCATGAAGGTGGCGACACCGACCGTGCCACCGACCATCAGCAGCGCACCGGCACCCAACGTCATCTCGGCGATCAACCGGACGGTCTCGCGGCGGTAGCGGTTGACGGCGTTGGGGATATAACGGAACGCCATTCCGAAGAAGAGGGCCTGCTCGCCGAAATGGTCGACGGCCTGCGGCGCTCCGCGGAACAGGCGGCGGAACCGCACGGTGGCGTCGTAGCTCATCGCCTCACCGCACCAGGATCCGCACGCCGAGGGCGGTCATCAGCACGTTGATCGCCTGCAGGCAGATGAACGCGTAGATAACGGTCTCGTTGACCGCGTTGCCGACCCCTTTCGGACCACCCTTGGCGGTCAGGCCGCGATAGCAGCCGACCAGCCCGGCGACCATGCCGAACAGCAGCGCTTTGACTTCGGCGAGCACCAGTTCACCCAGGCCGGTGAGCACCGTCAGCCCGTTGATGAACGCGCCGGGGTTGACGCCCTGCAGAAACACCGAGAACACGTAGCCGCCGGCCAGGCCGATCGCACACACCAGCGCGTTGAGCAGAACAGCGACGAACGTGGAGGCCAGCACCCGGGGCACCACCAGTCGCTGGATCGGATCGATGCCCAGCACCCGCATGGCGTCGATCTCTTCGCGGATGGTGCGCGCACCCAGATCCGCACAGATTGCGGTCGCCCCGGCGCCCGCGACGACCAGCACCGTGGAGATCGGCCCCAGCTGAGTCACCGTGCCGAATGCGGTGGCGCTGCCGGACAAGTCGGCAGCACCGATCTCGCGCAGCAGGATGTTGAGGGTGAACGAAACCAGGACGGTGAACGGGATCGCGATCAGCAGCGTGGGGATGAGCGAAACCCGGGCGATCATCCACGTCTGTTCCAGGAACTCACGGAGCTGGAACGGCCTCCGGAACGTGTACCGGAACGCCTGGCCGGTCATCTCCATAAAACCGCCGACAGCCCGGGCGGGAACCGCAAGCTGTTCGAGCAACTTCGTTCCTTCCTCGCCAGAGTCGCGCGGTGGTACCAAACTAGGTATCGGCTAGGTGATGTATAAACCATCAGCCTGAGCAGCACCGGGGTTTCCCACTGAATAAGACCGAATCTGTGACTTGGACAGGTGGGGCGCCCCGGTGTGAGTGGGCTCATGCTAGCTAGAACAAGTTCACAGTGTCAAAGAACCATGCGATTGCCGAAAAATCGGTCATATCTGCAGTTCAGAGCCATTGTGATGCAGGTTACCCTGAAACACGTTCTAGCGGTGATCGAGGGGACGATCGCGGTCACTGTTGCATGAGCCCGGTGGCCGAGAACCCCCGTTCGGGGTCGCGGCCGGCGAAGTAGCCCGCCATGGTGCTGCTCAGCGCGGCGGGGTCCCATGCCGACCCGCCGGCGGAGAACTGATGCTCGGCCACCGGTGCGGCCACCAGGGTCACGTTCGGGCCGTACACGATGAACAGCTGACCGTTGACCGACTGAGATGCCGGCGACGCCAGAAAGGAGACCAGGGTGACGACATGCTCAGGCGACAGCGGGTCGACCTCGCCGTCGGCCGGCGCCGCGCCGAACACGTCGGCGGTCATCGCGGTGCGCGCCCGCGGCGCGATCGCGTTGGCGCAGACCCCGTAGCGGCCCAGCGCCCGCGCCGCGGTCATGGTCAGCGCGGTGATACCGGCCTTGGCGGCGCCATAGTTGGCCTGGCCGACCGGCCCGACCAGACCGGCCTCCGATGAGGTGTTGATGATCCGGCCGTAGGTCGAGCCCCCTGCTTCTTTGGCCTTGGCGCGCCAGTAGACCGCCGCATTGCGGGTGAGCAGGAAGTGACCGCGCAGGTGCACCGCCAGGACCAGGTCCCATTCCTCGTCGGACATGTTGAACAGCATCCGGTCCCGGGTGATGCCGGCATTGTTGACCACGATGCTCAGGCCACCCAGCTCGTCGGCCCGGCTGATCAGGTCATCAGCGGTGGCCCGCTGGCTGATGTCACCGGCGACCGCGACGCACTTGGAGCCGGCGGCGCTGATCTCGTCGAAGACATCGGAGGACTCCAGGGCGGCCGGCATGTCGTTGACGACGACGGTGGCGCCGGAACGTGCCAGCCCGATGGCCTCGGCGCGGCCCAGGCCTGCGGCCGCGCCGGTGACCACCGCGACCTTTCCGGACAGATCGGTCGCGTTGCTGTGCTCAGTCATATTTTTACGAATACCTCTAGTCTTTGCGGATCAACGCGGCCCGAGGGCACTCGTCGATGGCCTGCAGGGCGTGCGCTTCCTTGTCGGCCGGGATCGGTGCCACCAGGACACGCGCCTGCTCGTTGTCATCGAGTTCGAACACGTCGGGGTCTATTCCCACGCAGATCGCGTTGCCCTCGCACCGGTCGAGGTCTACTTCCACTCGCATGACTTTCTCCTTGTACCTCGGGGCTGAACCGGCCGGTCTCCAGAATACGAAGACCTCCAGAATACGAACCGCGCAGACGGCTGTACTGTCGGCCTGGACCCACAGACTAGAACGTGTTACAAGAGATGGCGAGTAGGTAGCCGTGAGCCGAGTGGAGGATATCGGGGATGCAGATCAGTTACACCCCTGAGCAGGAGCAGCTGCGCACCGAGCTGCGGTCGTACTTTTCCACGCTGATGACACCGGAGCGTCGTGAAGCGCTGAGTTCGACCCAGGGCGAGTACGGCACCGGCAACGTCTACCGGGAGACCGTCGCCCAGATGGGCCACGACGGCTGGCTGACGCTGAGCTGGCCGAAGGAGTACGGCGGCCAGGCGCGCTCGACGATGGAGCAGCTGATCTTCACCGATGAGGCCGCGATCGCCGGCGCCCCGGTGCCGTTTCTGACCATCAACAGCGTCGCGCCGACGATCATGGCGTTCGGTACCGAGGAACAGAAGAAGTTCTTCCTGCCCAAGATCGCGGCCGGTGAGCTGCACTTCGCGATCGGCTATTCCGAGCCCGGCGCCGGCACCGACCTGGCGGCGTTGCGCACCACCGCGGTCCGCGACGGCGACGACTACGTCGTCAACGGCCAGAAGATGTGGACGTCGCTGATCGCCTACGCCGACTATGTGTGGCTGGCGGTGCGCACCAACCCGGAGGCCAAGAAGCACCGCGGGATTTCCATGCTGATCGTGCCGACCACCGCCGACGGCTTCTCCTGGACGCCGGTGCACACCATGGCCGGCCCCGACACCAGCGCCACCTACTACTCCGATGTCCGGGTCCCGGTGACCAGCCTGGTCGGCGAGGAGAACGCGGGCTGGAAGCTGGTCACCAACCAGCTCAACCACGAGCGTGTCGCGCTGGTGTCCGCGCAGCCGATCTTCCTGGCCCTCGACGAGGTCCGGGAGTGGGCGCAGAACACCAAGGACATCCACGGCAACCGGGTCATCGACTCGCAGTGGGTGCAGCTCAACCTGGCCCGGGTGCTCGCCAAGGCCGAAGTGCTCAAGCTGATCAACTGGGAGCTGGCATCGTCTTCCGATGCCGCGCCGTCACCGGCGGACGCCTCGGCCGCCAAGGTGTTCGGCACCGAGTTGGCCACCGAGGCCTACCGGCTGCTGATGGAGGTACTGGGCACCGGCGCGACGCTGCGTCAGGACTCGCCCGGCGCCCTGCTGCGCGGCCGGGTCGAGCGCATGCACCGGGCGTGCCTGATCCTGACCTTCGGTGGTGGAACCAACGAAGTGCAGCGCGACATCATCGGCATGGTGGCCCTGGGCCTTCCCCGCAACCGGTAAAGGATTCGTTATGGACTTCTCCACAACCGAAGCAGCACAAGACCTCTCCGGCCTGGTCGGCACCATCGTCGACGCGGTCTGCACGCCCGAGCACCAGCGTGAGCTGGACCGCCTTCAGCAACGGTTCGACCGCACCCTGTGGGGCAAGCTGCTCGACTCCGACATCCTGTCGACTGCGGCGCCCGAGTCGCTGGGCGGCGGCGGGTTCGGCGTGCTCGAGCAGGCCGCGGTCCTGACCGCGTTGGGCCGCCAGCTCGCCGCGGTGCCGTATCTGGAATCGGTGGTGCAGGCCGCCGGCGCGCTGGCCCGGTTCGGCTCGCCGGAACTGCAGCAGGGCTGGGGCGCGCCCGCAGTCGCCGGTGACAAGGTGCTGACCGTCGCGTTGGACGGCGAGATGGGCCAGGGCCCGGTGCAGGCTGCCGCGGCCGGGAATGGCTACCGGCTCACCGGCACCCGCACCCAGGTCGGTTACGGCCCGGTGGCCGACGCCTTCCTGGTGCCCGCCGACACCGGCTCGGGTAGCGCGGTTTTCCTGGTCGCCGCCGCTGATCCCGGCGTCACGGTGACCTCGCTGGACGCCACCGGGCTGGGCAGCGTCGGTCATCTGGAGTTGACCGGCGTCGAGCTGGATGCCGGCCGCCGAGTCGGCGGCGAGGAGGTGGCCGCCTGGCTGACCACACTGGGCACCCTGGGCCGCAGCGCATTTCAGCTCGGCGTGCTGGAGCGTGGACTGCAGCTCACGGCCGAGTACGCCCGCGAACGCGAACAGTTCGACCGCCCGATCGGCAGCTTCCAGGCGGTCGCGCAGCGACTGGCCGATGGCTACATCGACATCAAGGGCCTGCGGTTGACGCTGACCCAGGCGGCCTGGCGGCTGTCGGAGGATCTGCCCGCCGACACCCAGGTGGCCACCACGGCGTTCTGGGCCGCCGAGGCCGGCCATCGGGTGGCGCACACCATCGTGCACGTGCACGGCGGGGTGGGGATCGACATGGACCACCCGGTGCACCGTTACTTCCTGGCCGCCAAGCAGACCGAGTTCGCACTCGGCGGCGCCACCGGACAGTTGCTGACGATCGGTCGCGAACTGGCCGACACCCCGGTTTAGTGTCCGAGGCGCTCCCGACCGTCACCGACCTCCTGGCGCCGCTGGCCGGAGTCGAGGATCGCGGCGTCTACTTCGAGGATTCGTTCACCCCGTGGTGTGAGCATCTTGCGCAGGCGACGGCGATCGCGGCGGCGCTGCGGGCGCGTCTGGACCCGCAGCGGCCACCGCACGTGGGGGTGCTGCTGGAGAACACCCCGTTCTTCTCGGCGCTGCTGGCCGCGGCCGGGCTGTACGGCATCGTGCCGGTGGGACTCAATCCGGTGCGCCGGGGGGCCGCGTTGGCCCGCGACATCAGCCACTCTGACTGCCAGGTGGTGTTGGCGGACGCGAAATCGGCGGCGACGCTGGACAATATCGTGCACATCAATGTCGATTCGGCGGCGTGGGCCGAGGAACTGGCCGGATACCGCGATGCCGTGCTGCCCGTCGCACCCGCCACCCCCGACGACCTGTTCATGCTGATCTTCACCTCGGGTACCAGCGGTGATCCCAAGGCGGTCAAGTGCAGCCACGGCAAGGTGGCGATCGCCGGGATCACGATGACGCAGCGCTTCGAGTTGGGACGCGACGACGTCTGCTACGTGTCGATGCCGCTGTTCCATTCCAACGCGGTACTGGTGGGCTGGGCGGTGTCGTTGGCCTGCGGTGGTTCGATGGCGTTGCGGCGCAAGTTCTCTGCATCCGGGTTCATTCCCGACGTGCGCCGATTCGGGGCGACCTACGCCAACTACGTCGGCAAGCCGTTGTCCTACGTCCTCGCCACGCCCCAACAACCCGACGACACCGACAATCCGCTGCGAGCCGTGTACGGCAACGAGGGTGCGGCCGCCGACGTGGAGCGCTTCGCCGCGCGGTTCGGTTGCGTCGCGATGGACGGGTACGGGTCCACCGAGGGCGGGGTCGCCATCACCCACACTCCGGACAGCCCGCCCGGCGCCCTGGGGCCGCTGCCCGAGGGGATCGAGATCCTCCACGTCGACACCGGCGAGCCCTGCCCGCCCGGTGTGGTCGGTGAGCTGGTGAACATCTCGGGTGCCGGCCGGTTCGAGGGCTACTACAACGACCCCGGCGCCGAAGCCGAACGGATGACCGGCGGGGTTTACCACAGCGGCGATCTGGCTTATCGCGATGACGCCGGGTACGTGTTTTTCGCCGGCCGACTCGGCGACTGGATGCGGGTCGACGGCGAGAATCTGGGTACCGCACCGATCGAACGGGTGTTGTTGCGGCACAACGACATCACCGAGGTCGCGGTATATCCGATCCCCGACCCGGCGGTCGGCGACCAGGTGATGGCGGCGTTGATGCTGGCGCCGGGGTCACATTTCGACGCCGACGCGTTCCGGGCGTTCCTTTCCGCGCAGTCCGACCTGGGGCCCAAACAGTGGCCGTCGTACGTGCGGATCGCCGCCGAACTGCCCCGCACCGAGACCTTCAAGGTGCTCAAACGCATCCTCTCGGCAGAAGGTGTCGACTGCGCCGATCCGGTGTTCCGCATCGAGCGCTGAGGCCGGCTGCGCACCTTCTTCTCGCCGAACGTGTACTCAGACCGGGATTTTGGCC
>NZ_JCALCW010000038.1:0-50954 GCF_059812545.1 Mycobacterium sp. NGS50 | reverse complement strand
GGCGCCCGATGTCTCCTCGACCGTTCGGCTGCGTTCCTCAGCCGAACGCCTCGTCGAGGATCTCCTGCTGTTCGACGGCGTGCACCTTCGACGACCCCGACGACGGCGCGGACATGGCCCGCCGCGAGATGCGCTTGATGCCGGTCAGCTTGTCGGGCAGCAACTCGGGCAGCTCCAGGCCGAGCCGCGGCCACGCGCCCTGATTGGCCGGTTCCTCCTGCACCCAGCGGTACTGGGTGGCATTGGGATAGCGGTCCAAGGTTTCCAGCAGCCGGCGCCTCGGCAGCGGCGCCAGCTGTTCCAGACGCACGATCGCGATGTCGTCGCGGTTGTCCTTGGCCTTGCGTGCCACCAGCTCGTAGTACAGCTTGCCGCTGGTCAGCAGCACACGGTTGACCTTGTTGCGGTCGCCGACGCCGTCCTCGTAGGTGGGCTCCTCCAACACCGAGCGGAACTTGACCTCGGTGAAGTCCTTGACCTCGCTGACCGCCGCCTTGTTGCGCAACATCGACTTGGGCGTGAACACGATCAGCGGCCGCCGGATCCCGTCGAGGGCGTGCCGGCGCAGCAGGTGGAAATAGTTCGACGGCGTCGACGGCATCGCGATGGTCATCGAACCTTCGGCCCACAGCTGCAGGAACCGCTCGATCCGGCCGGAGGTGTGGTCGGGGCCTTGGCCCTCGTGGCCGTGCGGCAGCAGCAGCACCACCGAGGACAACTGTCCCCATTTGGCCTCACCGGAGCTGATGAACTCGTCGATGATCGACTGGGCGCCGTTGACGAAGTCGCCGAATTGGGCCTCCCACAACACCAGCGCGTCGGGGTTCCCGACCGTATAGCCGTACTCGAATCCCACCGCCGCGAACTCCGACAGCGGCGAGTCGTAGACCAGGAACTTGCCGCCGGACGGGGTGCCGTCGGGGTTGGTGGCCAGCAACTGCAGCGGAACGAACTCGGTGCCGGTGCTGCGGTCGATGATCACCGAATGCCGTTGGCTGAAGGTGCCTCGCTTGGTGTCCTGCCCGGACAGCCGAATCAGCTTGCCGTCGGCGACCAGGGAACCCAGAGCCAGCAGCTCGGCGAAGGCCCAGTCGACCTTGCCCTCGTAGGCCATCTCCCGGCGCTTGTCGAGCACCGGCTGCACCCGCGGGTGCACGGTGAACCCGTCGGGTGCGGCTAGGAACGCATCACCGATCCGCGCCAACAGCGACTTGTCCACCGCGGTGGACAGTCCGGCGGGAATCATCTGCTCGGACTCCACCGATTCGCTGGGTAACGCCGGGTGCTTCTCCAGCTCACGGACCTCGTTGAACACCCGCTCCAGTTGGCCCTGGTAGTCGCGCAGCGCGTCCTCGGCCTCCTTCATCGAGATGTCGCCGCGGCCGATCAGGTCCTCGGTGTAGCTCTTGCGGACGCCGCGCTTGGTGTCGATGACGTCGTACATGTACGGGTTGGTCATCGAGGGGTCGTCACCCTCGTTGTGCCCGCGGCGGCGGTAGCACAGCATGTCGATGACGACGTCCTTCTTGAACTGCTGGCGGAAGTCCACGGCCAGGCGCGCCACCCACTCGCACGCCTCGGGGTCGTCGCCGTTGACGTGGAAGATCGGCGCCCCGATCATCTTCGCGACGTCGGTGCAGTACTCGCTGGAGCGGGAGTGCTCCGGGGCGGTGGTGAACCCGATCTGGTTGTTCACCACGATGTGGATGGTGCCGCCGACCCGATAACCCGGCAGCAGCGTCATGTTCAGCGTCTCGGGAACCACGCCCTGACCGGCGAACGCGGCGTCGCCGTGCAGCATCATCGGCACGACCGAGAAGCCCTGTTCGGTGGTGCCCTTGTCGAGCAGGTCCTGCTTGGCTCGAACCAGCCCCTCCAGCACCGGGTCGACGGCCTCCAGATGTGACGGGTTGGCGGTCAGTGACACCTGAATGTCGTTGTCGCCGAACATTTGCAGATAGGTGCCGGTGGCGCCCAGGTGGTATTTGACGTCGCCGGAGCCGTGCGCTTGCGATGGGTTCAGGTTGCCCTCGAACTCGCTGAAGATCTTGGAATACGGCTTGCCGACGATGTTGGCCAGCACATTGAGCCGGCCGCGGTGCGGCATGCCGATGACCACCTCGTCGAGGTTGTGCTCGGCGCACTGGTCGATCACCGCGTCCATCATCGGGATGACGGTCTCGGCGCCTTCCAGCGAGAACCGCTTCTGCCCGACGTATTTGGTCTGCAGGAAGGTCTCGAAGGCCTCTGCGGCGTTCAGCTTGCTCAGAATGTATTTCTGTTGAGCGACAGTCGGTTTGACGTGTTTGGTCTCGGTCCGCTCCTGCAGCCATGCCTGCTGCTCGGGTTCGAGGATGTGGGTGTATTCCACCCCGATGTGGCGGCAGTAGGAGTCGCGCAGCACCGACAGCACGTCGCGCAGCTTCTTGTAGTGGGCGCCGCCGAACCCGTCGACCTTGAACTCGCGGTCCAGGTCCCACAGCGTCAGACCGTGGGTGAGCACGTCGAGATCGGGGTGGCTGCGGAAGCGGGTCTTGTCCAGCCGCAGCGGATCGGTGTCAGCCATCAGGTGCCCGCGGTTGCGGTAGGCGGCGATCAGCTCGATGACCCGGGCGTTCTTGTCCAGGATCGAGTCGGGGTTGTCGGTGCGCCACCGGATCGGCTCATACGGGATGCCGAGCTCGCGGAAGATCTCGTCCCAGAATGCGTCGGAGAGCAGGGTCTCGTGGATGGTGCGCAGGAAGTCCCCGGACTCCGCGCCCTGGATGATGCGGTGGTCGTAGGTGGACGTCAGGGTGACCAGCTTGCCGATGCCCAGTTCGGCGATGCGCTCCTCGCTGGCGCCCTGGAACTCGGCCGGGTATTCCATGGCGCCGACGCCGATGATGGCGCCCTGACCCGCCATCAGCCGCGGCACCGAGTGCACCGTGCCGATGGTGCCGGGGTTGGTCAGCGAAATCGTCACGCCGGCAAAGTCTTCAGCGGTCAGTTTGCCGTCCCGGGCGCGACGGACGATGTCCTCGTAGCCGGCGATGAACTGGCCGAACCGCATGCTCTCGCAGCCCTTGATGGCCGCCACCACCAGCGAACGCTTGCCGCCCTTGCCCGGCAGGTCGATGGCCAGGCCGAGGTTGACGTGCGGCGGGGTCAGCGCGCTGGGCTTGCCGTCGACCTCGGCGAAGTAGCGGTTCATGTTCGGGAACTTCTTGACCGCCTGCACCATGGCGTAGCCCAGGATGTGGGTGAACGACACCTTGCCGCCGCGGGCCCGCTTGAGGTGGTTGTTGATGACGGTCCGGTTGTCGATCATCAACTTGGCCGGGACCGCGCGCACACTGGTCGCGGTCGGGATCTCCAGCGAGGCGGACATGTTCTTGACCACTGCCGCGGCTGCCCCGCGCAGCACCTGAACCTCGTCGCCGGCGCCCGGGGACACGGTGGCGGCGGGAGCCTGCTTGGTCGCTGCGGGTGCCGACGGCGCGGGAGCCGGAGCGGACGGAGCCGCCGGGGCGGCGGGGGCCGCCGCCGGCGCGCTGTTGGTTGCCGGCGGAGTCTCGGCCGCCGGTTCGGGGTTGTAGTCGACGAGGAACTCATGCCAACTGGGATCGACCGAGGACGGGTCGTCGCGGAACTTCCGGTACATCTCCTCGACCAGCCACTCGTTCTGGCCGAATGGTGAAGTTGCACTGCTCACGGCAGCTACTCGCCTCGATTCCTGTGTCTGGGCAACTGCGCCTCACACCAGTTGCCGCGGTTTACTTGCGTGCTGCTCCGCCGGAGTCGTCCGCCCCTCAAGGCTAGCGCTTCACCGGCGCTGTGTTCGGACATCACCGCAGGCCAGCGCGACGCTATCCGACGTCTTTCACCGCGGGCAGCAGGTGCAGCGTGACCGGCCAGCGGGTGGGTGCCGGACCGAATGCCTTACCGGCATTGGCGATGATCTTCTTGCCCATCAATCGGTTCCCCCAGGCGCCCACCATCGCCCCGATCCCGACCGGCAGCATCTTGCCGAACGCCAGCAGGGCGCGCTTGACGGTGTAGCGCTTGACGAAGTACCGCAGCAGCCGGGAGTTCAGCTGCGACACCGCCGGCACCGGCAGCGTCGCGGCGCCCTCCGACAGCCAGGCACCGCGGGTGCGGCCGGGGCCGAGCAGATCGGCGACCGCGCGTTTGCCTCCGTCGCCGACCAACACGGCCAGCACCAGGGCGCGCCGCCGTTCCCGCTGCTCAGCAGGAACGCCGTGCACCTCGGCGACCGCCAGCACGAACAGCGCGGTGGCCTCCAGGAACACGGCCGTCTCGGTGGCCAGGGCGGAGATCGCGACCAGGGTGCCGATCGCCGGTACCGCCGCGGCGGCGCCCACCGCGGCGCCACTGCCGGTCACCGCACGTAGGTAGTGCTTCTCCAGGCGGGCGACCACCTCGGCCGGGGTGGCGCCGGGGGTGGCATTGCGCAGTCGCTCGACGTAGGCCTGCACCGCCGGGCGCTGCAGCCGGGAGCCACGCTCGATGACGCGGGACAGGGCACGGGCGCCGGTGCCCGGCTGCTCATCGTCGGCGCCGGGTGGCCGGGTCGCTGATCCGCTCCGTCGGGCTCTCATGGCCGTCTCCCCTCCGAATGGCGTGCCACCAGGCTAACGCCAGCACGACGGGCGGCGTTCCCGGATGGGGGCCGGCGGTGAGGGGTGTCACCGGCGACCCAGGTTGTCCGGATGGCGAACTGTCCGTAGCGTCGCAGCGGTGCAGAGGCGCGCCGGCGATGAAGTGGGGATACGGCCCGCTCGCGGTGCAGATCGGCGTTCCGTGACCGCCCAACCGGCGAGCAACCCCTGGTATGCGCTGTGGGCGATGGTGATCGGGTTCTTCATGATCCTGGTCGACTCCACCATCGTCTCGGTGGCAAACCCGAGCATCATGGCCGATCTGCACGTCGGCTACGACACGGTGATCTGGGTGACCAGCGCCTACCTGCTGGCCTACGCGGTGCCGCTGCTGGTGTCCGGGCGCCTCGGGGACCGCTTCGGCCCGAAGAACCTGTACCTGACCGGGTTGGCGGTGTTCACCGTGGCCTCGCTGTGGTGCGGGCTGTCCGGCAGCATCGGGATGCTGATCGCGGCGCGGGTGCTCCAGGGCTTCGGTGCCGCGTTGCTCACCCCCCAGACGCTGTCGATGATCACCCGGCTTTTCCCGCCCGATCGGCGCGGTGTGGCGATGAGCATCTGGGGTGCCACCGCCGGGGTCGCCACCCTGATCGGCCCGCTGGCCGGCGGTGTCCTGGTGGACGCCCTGGGCTGGGCGTGGATCTTCTTCATCAACGTGCCGATCGGGATCATCGGGCTGGGGCTGGCGGCCTGGCTGATTCCGGTGCTGCCGACCCACACCCACCGCTTCGACCTGGTCGGCGTGGGCCTCTCGGGCGTGGGTGTGTTCCTGATCGTCTTCGGGCTGCAAGAAGGCCAGTCCAACGCCTGGCAGCCGTGGATCTGGGCGGTGCTGGTCGCCGGCATCGGGTTCATGGCGACGTTCCTCTACTGGCAGGCGATCAACAAGAACGAGCCGCTGATCCCGCTGCGGGTCTTCGCCGACCGCGATTTCCGGCTGGCCAACGTCGGGGTCGCGGTGATCGGCTTCGCCGCGGTCGCGATGATCCTGCCGGTCATGTTCTATGCCCAGGCGGTCTGCGGGCTGTCGCCGACGCGCTCGGCCCTGCTGACCGCGCCGATGGCCATCGCCAGCGGGGCCCCGGCGGCGTTCGTCGGCAAGATCGTGGACCGCGCGCATCCGCGGCCGGTGCTGGGCTTCGGTTTCTCGATGCTCGCGATCGGACTGACCTGGCTGTCCATTGAGATGACGCCCACCACACCGATCTGGCGGCTGCTGTTGCCGTTCGCCGCGATGGGGCTGGGGATGGCGTTCATCTGGTCGCCGCTGGCCGCCACCGCCACCCGTAACCTCTCGCCGCAGCTGGCCGGAGCGGGCTCCGGGGTGTTCAACGCGACCCGCCAGATCGGCGCGGTGCTGGGCAGCGCGGGCATGGCCGCATTCATGACCCGCCAGATCGCCGCGGAGATGCCGGCCATGCCCCCCGGCGCGCACCGCCCCGAACCCAACGGCCTGCAACTACCGGAGATGCTGCGGGCGCCGTTTGCCGCCGCGATGTCGCAATCGACGTTGCTGCCGGCCTTCGTGGCGTTGCTGGGGGTGGTCGCCGCGCTGTTTCTGGTCGGTGCGCTCACCTCGACGGCTCCCGAGCCGCGCGACTCCGCCGACGACCACCTGTTCCCGGACGGATACGACGACTACGACGACGAATACGAATACGTCGAGTACACCGTCACCAGGGGGCCGGGTGACCCCGCGGACCCCGTCACCGAGCCGCTGGCGCTACCGGTCCGCCGCCAACGGCTGCCCGGGCGGTAAGGCGCTCAGCGCGTTGCGTTGCCGATCAGCTCGACGCCGGTGCCGTTCCAGCGGAACTTGACCACACTGGTCAGCCCCGCGATGCCGCTGGTCGCCTGCAGGGCGACGACGTCATCGGTGCACTGGGACACGTCGATGCCGGAAAAGCCGTAGGTGTCGGGCACCCCCTGGGGGATGTAGTGGCCCTGGTGGAACATCACCGCCCGGGTGTTGGGGTGCTCGGCGTTGGTGTTGGCTTTGACGATCACCGCCGAGAGCTGGGTGCACTGGTTGTAGTTGCCGGCCAGCGGTTCGGGGTTCCAGGGCTGCTGGCTGCGCGGATCGCGGGGCAGCTCGGAAACGGCCTTGGTGATCTCGGGGGCGGCGAGGTTGACCGCGCACGGGTCTGCCGGGGGCGGGCTGGTGCTGGGTGCCGCGGTCGGGCCCGGCGCGTTCGACGGTGCGGCCGACGGTGGGCGGGTGCCTTCGGGTGTTTTGGCGACCGTTGAATCGCCTGAGCCGCAGCCGGAAAGGATCAGTCCGACGGCGGCTGCCCCAGCCAGGGCCCGGCCTGCTACCCACGACACACCGGGCACCGTACCTGATCCGGCCCGGCCCCCGGTGTGACAGTCGTGGCAGCGTGGCGGGTGGGGCGGTGATCAGCCGATAGACTCCATCTGCCATGACAGACCCAGATGCCCCCACCGCGACCTTCGCCGACCTGCAGATTCACCCGTCGGTGCTGCGCGCGGTCTCCGACGTCGGCTACGAGACGCCGTCGGCGATTCAGGCCGCCACCATCCCGGCGCTGCTGGAGGGGTCCGACGTGGTGGGGCTGGCGCAGACCGGCACCGGCAAGACGGCCGCGTTCGCGATCCCGATCCTGTCCAAGATCGACACCGACAGCAAAGCCACCCAGGCCCTGGTGTTGGCGCCCACCCGCGAACTGGCGCTGCAGGTCGCCGAGGCGTTCGGCCGTTACGGCGCGCATCTGCCACGGGTCAACGTGCTGCCGATCTACGGCGGCTCGTCCTACACCGTGCAGCTGTCCGGGCTCCGGCGCGGTGCTCAGGTGGTGGTCGGCACCCCCGGGCGCGTCATCGACCACTTGGAACGCGGAACCCTCGACTTGTCCCGGGTAGATTTCCTGGTGCTCGACGAGGCCGACGAGATGCTGCAGATGGGCTTCGCCGAAGACGTCGAACGCATCCTGTCCGACACCCCCGAGTACAAGCAGGTGGCGCTGTTCTCGGCGACCATGCCGCCGGCGATCCGTAAGATCACGGCCAAGTACCTGCACGACCCGGTCGAGGTCACCGTCAAAGCGAAAACTGCGACGGCGGAGAATATTTCGCAGCGGTATCTCGAGGTGGCCGGTCCCCGCAAGATGGATGCGCTGACCCGGGTCCTGGAAGTCGAGCCGTTCGAGGCGATGATCGTCTTCGTCCGCACCAAACAGGCCACCGAGCAGGTCGCCGAAAGGTTGTGCGCACGTGGGTTCTCCGCGGCCGCGATCAACGGTGATATCGCGCAGGCACAACGGGAACGGACGATCACCGCGCTCAAAGAGGGCAACCTCGACATCCTGGTGGCCACCGACGTGGCGGCGCGCGGCCTGGACGTGGAGCGCATTTCGCACGTGCTCAACTACGACATTCCCAACGACACCGAGTCCTACGTGCACCGGATCGGACGCACCGGGCGGGCCGGACGCTCGGGGACCGCGTTGCTGTTCGTCTCGCCGCGGGAACGTCACCTGCTCAAGGCGATTGAGAAGGCGACCCGCCAGAAGCTCACCGAGATCGCGTTGCCCACCGTCGAGGATGTCAACGCCCAGCGGGTAGCGAAGTTCGCCGATTCCATCACGGTCTCCCTCGGCGCGTCGGGTATGGACCTGTTCCGCAGCTTGATCGAGGATTACAGCCGCGAACACGACGTCCCGATGGCCGACATCGCCGCGGCGCTGGCGCTGCAATCCCGCAACGGCGAGGAGTTCCTGATGGCGCCGGAACCACCGCGGGACAAGCGCCGTGAGCGCCCGGATCGCTCGGAGCGACCGGAGCGATCGGCGCGCAAACCGGGTGCGGGCCCCAAGGAGGGGTTCGCGACCTACCGCCTCGCCGTCGGCAAACGTCATCGGGTCAACCCGGGCGCGATCGTCGGGGCGCTGGCCAACGAAGGCGGCCTGCACCGCAGCGACTTCGGTCACATCACCATCCGACCCGACTTCTCGCTGGTGGAGTTGCCGGCCAAGCTGTCGCACCAGACCCTCAAGGCGCTCGAGCGCACCCGCATCCAGGGGGTGCTGATCAATCTGCAACCCGACCGGGCGCCGGGCAAGGCCAACCGCCGGGACAACGGGAAGCCGCGCCGGAAACCCACCGAATGACCTTGTCCCGCACGGAGGACGCCGGGGGTGGCCTGGAGCAGGTCACCAAGGTCGACCGGGTTGCCTCGCTCACCGGTATCCGAGCGGTGGCGGCACTGCTGGTGCTGGGCACGCACGCCGCCTACAGCACCGGCAAGTACACCCACGGCTACGCGGGTCTGGTCTCGTCGCGCATGGAGATCGGCGTGCCGATCTTCTTCGTGCTGTCCGGCTTCCTGCTGTTCCGGCCGTGGGTCACCGCCGCCGCCGCAGGATCGGCCGGACCGTCGGTACTCCGCTATGCCTGGCACCGGGTGCGGCGGATCATGCCCGCCTACATCGTCACCGTCGCGGCGGCCTACCTGATCTATGAGCTCTTCGCCCAGCCCCTGGGCTCCGGCTACAACCCGGGGCACAGCTGGATCGGGTTGTTCCGCAACCTGACGCTGACCCAGATCTACTCCGAGCACTACCTTTTCGACGGCTATCTGCATCAGGGCCTGACCCAGATGTGGAGCCTGGCGGTGGAGGTGGCGTTCTACCTCGTGCTGCCGCTACTGGCCTACGCCCTGCTGGTGCTGCTGTGCCGGCGTTGCTGGCGGCCCGGTCGGCTGATCGCCGGCCTGACGGCCCTCGCCATGATCACCCCGGCCTGGCTGATCCTGGTGCACACCGTGGCGTGGCTGCCCTATTCCGCCCGGTTGTGGCTGCCCAGCTATCTGGCCTGGTTCGTCGGCGGCATGCTGCTGGCCGTGCTGCAGACGATGGGGGTGCGCTGCTACGGGTTCGTCGTGTTGCCGTTGGCGGTGATCAGCTACTTCATCGCCGCGACCCCCATCGCGGGCGCGCCGACCACATCGCCCGACGGGCTGGGGGAGGCTCTGATCAAATCCGCGTTCTACGCCGTGATCGCCACGTTGATGGTGGCGCCGCTGGCACTCGGCAATCAGGGCGGTTATGCCCGGTTGCTGGCGCGGCGGCCGATGGTCTGGCTGGGGGAGATCTCGTATGAGATCTTCCTGGTCCACCTGCTGGTGATGAACATCGCCCTGGTGAAGGTGCTGGAATATCCGGTCTACACCGGGTCGATGCTGATGCTGTTCGTCGTGACGCTGGCGATCACCATTCCGGTGTCCTGGCTGCTGCACCGCTTCACCCGGGTGCGCTGAACACTCGGCGGCCGACCCTCCGCTCGGCAACATAGGTTATGCTGCCCTAAGTTGCAGAAAGGTGTGCGTGGATGGCCAACCAGGGAGCCTCGCGGGGCTGGCAGGGCGCGGTGTTGAAACTGCTGGGTGCGGGGGATTACCGGCTGACGGTGACCGGCCGGCGCGAGATCAGCCCGCACTACGTGCGGTTGAGCTTCGACGGCGGCGGCATCCTGGGGGATCGCCCGCTGCATCCCACGATGTGGATTCGGCTGTGGTTCGCCGACGGCGACAAAACCCATCAGCGCGGCTACACCCTGGTCAACCCCGACCCCGAGGCCGATACCGTCGACATCGAGTTCGCGCTGCATCACGGCGTCGCGTGCCAGTGGGCGCGGGGCGCGCAGCCCGGGGACACCATCGAAGCCACGGTGATGGGCAGCAAGTTCGCGCTCCCCGAACCGGCGCCGGCCGGCTACGTCATCGTCGGTGACACCGCGTCGCTGCCGGCGATCAACACGCTGCTCACCGCGATCGGGGATGCGCCCGCACGGGTGTTCCTGGAGGCCGGGAACGACGGCGACCAGGAACTGCCGGTGGCCCGCAGCACCGGCATCACGTGGGTGGAGCGCAAGAACGACGGCGAGGCGCTGCTGCAGGCGCTCAGCGCCGCGGCGTTCGACGCCACCGACCATTTCGGCTGGGTGGCGTGCGACAACCACACCACCCGCGCCGCGGTCAAGATACTGCGCGACGAGTTCGGCGTCTCGCGTAAATCGATTAAATCCCAGGCATATTGGACTGTTTAACGCTGCTGTCATCGCTGTGCGCCAGCACCACCGGCGCGAGAAACTCCTCCAGCATCGCCCGTTCCTCCGCGTCGTCCTGACCCGGGAAGTTCAGCAGCGACGTCATCACCCGCACCGTCCAGCGGGCACGGCGCTCCGCCACTTCCGGTGTCATCACTCCCACCGAGCCCAGGAACCCCGCCACCATCGCGGTGATCACATCGGATCGGTCGGCCATCTGCGCGCCGATCGGCGGGCCGGACTTGGCGAACCATGCCGCCAGCGCGGGGCTCTGCCGCACCAGCTTCAGCGCCCAGGTGATGCCGGTGATCAGCCGTTCCTGCGGATCGGTGACGTTCGCCAGGTGTTCGGCGAGCTGGCCGTAAATCGCGTGCGCCTCCCGGTGCACATACGCGGTGTACAAGGTATCGCGATTCTCGAAATACCGGTACAGCGTCGCGCGGGAACACCCTGCCGCCGTGGCGATCTCACGCATCCCGATCGAGTCGGGACCGTGCTGGGTGAACAGTTCACCGGCGGCGTCCAAAATGCGCTCGGCGGCGACCTCGGTGCGCTGGCCGGCCAGCCAGTTGTTACCGGCCATCAGGCCACGGTAACCGGCACCGATAGCGGGCGGCGCACGTAACTGCCACCGGCCCAGGTGATACCGGAGGGGTCGACCGCGAAATCCGGGCAGCGGGCCAGCAACTCGGTCAACGCCACCCGCGACTGCATCCGGGCGGCCGCATTGCCGATGCAGTGGTGGACGCCGGAGGAGAACGTCAGAATCTGGTGCGGCTTACGAGCGACATCCAGTTCCGCCGCGTCCGGGCCGTACTGGCGCTCGTCGCGGTTGCCCGACCCGTAGAGCAGCATCACCTTGCGCCCGGCCGGGATCGTGGTGTCGCCGATGGTCACGTCGCGGGTGGCGGTGCGGCACAGGCCCTGTACGGGCGAGGTGAGCCGCAGCAACTCATCGATCGCGTCGCGGATCAGGTCGGGATTCTCGATCAGCCGGCGACGCTCGTCGGGGCGCTGCTGCAGCAATTGCACCGAGCCGCCCAGCATTCCGGTGGTGGTGTCGTTGCCGCCGGTGACCATGGTGAACGTCCACGCCAGGATCGACAGGATGCCGGCGACGTCGCCGTCGGCACCCATGCCGGCAGCAACCAGATGAGAGATGGTGTCGTCGCCGGGGTCGGCGCGCCGGCGCTCGATCAGTCCGGTGAAGTAGCCCAGCATCGACGCCACCGCATCGCTGGCCACTTCGGCCGCCGCGGCGAAACCACCCTCGGCGGTGTTGGCCGCGACGATCGCATCGGTCCAGCCGTCGAACTGGCCGCGGTCTTCGTCCGGCACGCCCAGATAATGCGCGACAACCATCGACGGCAGCGGCTTGAACAGTTCGGCGACGATGTCGCCGCCGCCGTTGGCGCGCAGTTTTTCGATGCGCTCGACGACGAACGCACGCACCTTCGGCTCCACTGTTTCCACCGAGCGTGGGGTGAATCCACGCGAGACCAGCTTGCGGAAGTCGGTGTGCACCGGCGGGTCCTGCATCACCATCGGCGGATTGTCGGCCAGCCCGATGAGTTCGAGTTCGCCGTAATTGACCGTCAGGCCCTGCGCCGACGAGAACGTCTCGTAGTCCTGCGCGGCGGCCCAGATGTCGGCGTGCCGGGACAGCACGTAGTAGTCCTGATCGGGTCTGCCCTCCGGCACCACGTGATGCACCGGGTCGTGATCACGCAGTGCGGTGTACATCGGGTAGGGGTTCGGCCAGGTTTCGGCGGAGCCGAGTTCGAACCGGGCCTCATGAGACACAGACGCTGTCATGTCTCATTCATACGACATCTGAGTGCCGCGATCAATCCCCGAGCCGGAAATCTACGACGGGGCACGCTGCGGAAGTGTCGCAGGATTCCGGCTCGGCGCAGGTCAGAACGCCGCGCCGGGGTTCAGGATCCCGTCGGGATCCAACGCGTCCTTGATCCGCCGATTAAGGGCGACCGCATCCGGTCCGATCTGGCCGGCCAGCCACGGCCGCTTCAGCCGGCCCACCCCGTGCTCGCCGGTGATGGTGCCGCCGAGTCCGACGGCCAGGTCCATGATCTCGCCGAACGCGGCTTCGGCGCGCAACGTCATGTCGGGGTCGGCGGGGTCGTACACGATCAGCGGGTGGGTGTTGCCGTCGCCGGCGTGGGCGATCACCGAGATCGTCAAATCCCGTTCGGCCGCGATCTCTTCGATGCCGGTGATCAGATCGGCCAGCGCCGGCACCGGCACCCCGACGTCTTCGAGCAGCAGCGACCCGGTGGCCTCCACCGCCGGGATGCAGAACCGTCGGGCGGCGACGAATGCCTCGCCCTCGTCCGGGTCGTCGGTGGAGAACACCTCCTTGGCGCCCTGCTCGCGGAAGATCGCCGACATCAACTCGGCGTCCTCGGCGCCGGCGTGGCCGCGTTCATCGGAGCCGCCGAGGACCATGGCGGCGGCCTCTCGGTCCAGGCCCATCCGGATGTGGTCCTCCACGGCGTTGATCGCCGCGCCGTCCATGAACTCCAGCATCGCCGGGCGGATCCGCGAGGTGACGGCCAGCACCGCGTCGGCGGCGGCGCGCACCGTGGCGAAGGTCGCCACCACGACGCTGGACGGTGTCTGGGCCGGCAGCAGTCGCAGTGTGACCTCGGTGATCACCCCCAGGGTGCCCTCGCTGCCGACGAACAACTTGGTCAGGCTCAGCCCCGCGACATCCTTGAGCCGCGGACCGCCGAGGCGCACCGCGGTGCCGTCGGCCAGCACCACCTGAACGCCGAGCACGTAGTCGGTGGTCACGCCGTATTTCACACAGCACAACCCGCCGGCGTTGGTGGCGATGTTGCCGCCGATGCTGCAGATCTCGAACGACGACGGGTCCGGCGGATACCACAGCCCGTGTTCGGCCACCGCCTTTTTGACCTCGGCGTTGAGCAGCCCGGGCTGGCACACCGCGATCCGGGTGACCGGATCCACGGTGATCTCACGCATCTTCTCCGTCGACAACACGATCCCGCCGTCGAGGGCGGTCGCGCCCCCGGACAGTCCGGTGCCCGCACCACGCGGCACCACCGGTACCCGATGCCGGCTGGCCCACCGCATCACCGCCTGCACCTCATCGGTGCGCTGCGGCCGCACCACCGCCATCGGCTTGCCGGCTGCCGGGTCGCAGGCCCGGTCCTGGCGATAGCCCTCGGTGATCGCCGGGTCGGTGACGACCATGCCGTCGGGCAACTCCGCGATCAGCTCATCTAGCACATCGGCGTCCACGCACCGATCCTACGAGCTGATCCGCACCGATCCAGCGTTCGTTTCCCGGTCTGCGGGACAGCCATGCACGATGGAGGCGTGCACCCGCATCCGCGCACCGGCCGGCCCTTCGACTCCCCGGTGCCCCCCGGCTCCGGATGGCCCGGTGATCCGGCCACGCCGCAGACCGCGGTCGCCGCCGACGCCGCTCAGGTGGTGGTGCTGTCCGACGCGGCGGCCTCGCTCGCCGAACTCGACGCACAGGTCAGCGTGTGCCGGGCCTGCCCGCGGCTGGTCGACTGGCGCCAGGAGGTGGCGGTGGTCAAACGCCGCGCATTCGCCGACCAACCGTATTGGGGGCGGCCGGTGCCCGGCTGGGGCTCGGAGCGGCCACGGCTGCTGATCGTCGGATTGGCCCCGGCCGCCAACGGCGCCAACCGAACCGGGCGGATGTTCACCGGCGACCGGTCCGGCGACCAGTTGTTCGCCGCCCTGCACCGCGCCGGCCTGGTCAGCCAGCCGACCAGCGTCGACGCCGCCGACGGCCTGCGGGCCAACAAGATCCGGATCGTCGCCCCGGTCCGTTGCGCGCCGCCGGGTAACGCCCCCACCACCGCCGAACGCAACACCTGCGCGCCGTGGCTGGACGCCGAGTGGCGGATGATCGCCAGGCACGTACGGGTGATCGTTCCGCTGGGCGGGTTCGCCTGGCAGATCGCGCTGCGCCTGGTGGGCGACCGGGTGCCCAAACCCCGGCCCCGCTTCGGTCACGGCGTCGCCGCCGACCTGGGACCGGACCTGCAGATTCTGGGCTGTTTTCACCCCAGCCAGCAGAACATGTTCACCGGACGGCTGACCCCGGCGATGCTCGACGACGTTTTCGGCGAGGCCGTGAAGCGGGCCGGCATCGGCCGGCCGGGAAGCTTCGGCGGGCCGTAGGCGTTGCACCCGCACGTGCGTCTCTCCGTCCTCGATCTCGTCCCGGTCCGCACCGACCAGACCAGCGCGGACGCGCTGGCGGCCACGGTTCGGCTGGCGCAGACCGCCGACCGGCTCGGTTTCACCCGCTACTGGCTGGCCGAACACCACAACATGCCGTCGGTGGGTGCCACCAGCCCGCCGGTGCTGATCGCCTACCTGGCCGCGCAGACCTCCCGGGTGCGGCTGGGCTCGGGTGGGGTGATGCTGCCCAACCACGCGCCGCTGGCGGTGGCCGAACAGTTCGCGCTGCTGGAGGCGGCCGCACCGGGCCGTATCGACCTGGGCATCGGGCGCGCTCCGGGATCGGATCCGATCACCTCGGTGATGCTGCGATCCGGCCGCGGTGGCTCGGACATCGACAATTTCCCCGACTACCTCGACCATGTGCGGGCGATGATGAGCGCCCGCGGTGTGCAGGTGCAGCTGCGCGACGGCGACTACCTGCTCAAGGCCACCCCGGCCGCGGCCACCGAGCCGCGGTTGTGGCTGCTCGGGTCGAGCATGTATTCGGCGCGCCTGGCCGCGGCCAAAGGCCTGCCGTACGTCTTCGCGCACCACTTCTCCGGCAAGGGCACCGAGGAGGCGTTGGCGCTGTACCGGTCGACGTTCGTGCCGAGCGAATTGTGCGCCGAGCCCACGACATTCTTGACGGTGAACGCGGCCGTCGCTGAAACCCGCGACGAGGCAACGGCACTGGTGCTGCCCAACCTGCAGATGATGGCCCGGCTGCGCACCGGGCGCCCGCTGGGCGCTGTCGACCTGGTCGAGGACGCCCAGGCGGCGCGGGTATCCGAGCATGAACAGCACATCATCGACGGCGGGCTGCAGCGTGCCGTGGTCGGCGTCCCGGCCGACGCGGCGGATCAGATTCGGGCGCTGGCCCAACGATTCGACGTCGACGAGGTGATGGTGAGCCCGGTCGCTTCCGCGCACCGCGGCACCGACCCGGCCACCAACCCGGGCCGCGAACACACCCTGGAACTGCTGGCCAAAGAACTCTTCTGAGCCGCCTATCGCGGCGTCAGCACCACCACCGGTATCGGCCGCGACGTCCGGCGCTGATAAGCCTCGTAGCGATTCGCATTGTTCTTGTTGGTGATCTCCCACAGCCGGGCATAGTCGCCGTCGTCGGGCAGCACCGGGCGTGCCGTCACAGCGAATCGTTTTGGCCCGACATTGATTTCCACCTCGGGATTGGCTTTGAGGTTGTGATACCAGCCCGGTGAGCGCGGGGCGCCCGCCATCGATGCCACGATCAGGTAGTTGTCCCCGTCGCGCGCATAGGTCAACGAGTTGGTGCGGGCCTGGCCGGTTTTGGCGCCGACGGTGTGCAGCAGCAGACTCGGTGGTACCCCCGGAAACCGGTGCCCGATCCGTCCATTGCTGCTCTGGTACAGCGTGTCGTGCAGGCGCAGCAGTCGCACCCCGACCTGTTGTTCGATCCAGCGGGAAATATCCATGCGTTCAGTCTGGCGCAGCGGTGTCCAACCGTGCCAGCGCGTCGCGCAGGATCACACCGGTGCCCTCCCGGTCGGGGTCGCGGCGCAGCAGCATCCCCTTGGCCAGCGACAGTTTGTCGCCGCCGCGTCGCGGCAGCACGTGCAGGTGGATGTGGAACACCGTCTGGAAGGCGGCCCGGCCGTCGTTGATCGCGATATTGGTGGCGTCGGCCAGCTCGGTGCTGCGCGCCGCCCGCGCGATCCGCTGTCCGAGGGTGGCCATGCCGGCCAGCGTCTCGGGCGCGGTGTCGGTCAGATCGGTGCTGTGCCGCTTGGGCACCACCAGGGTGTGTCCGCGGGTGAACGGGCGGATGTCGAGGAACGCCACATAGTCGTCGTCCTCATGGACGCGGATGGCCGGCGCCTCCCCGGCGACGATGGCGCAGAACACGCAGGACATGCCGCCACGGTAGCCACTCAGCCCAGCGCGGCGGCGATCGACTCGATCGCCCGGTCCAGAATCGCGCGGGTGGTGGCGAAATTGAAGCGGGCGAAGCCCCGGCCGGTGTCGGCGCCGAACGGGATACCCGGGCTCAGCGCCACCTGAGCCTTGGCCAGCAGAAAGTCCGCCGGCTCGCCGGCCAGCCCCAGCGCACGAAAATCCACCCAGGACATGTAGGTGGCCTCCGGCGTATTGACCGCCACGCCGGGCACCGACGCCGGCAAGGCCTGTGCCAGATGGTCCCGGTTGGCCCGCAGGTACACCAGCAGCTCGTCCAGCCAGCCGGCGCCGTGTCGATACGCGGCGATGTTGGCGCGGATGCCCACCGTGGAGGCGCCCATCTTGTGCAGCATGTTGATCCGGTCCCATGCGGCCCGGTCCTCGGCGCTGGTCAGCAGCAGCTGTGCGCACATCAGGCCGGGCAGATTCCAGCCTTTGGAGGCCGACAGCAGGGTGATGACGGTGTGCGCGGCGGTGTCCGACACCGAGGCGGCCGCGACATGGCGGCCGTCATACACCAGCGGTGCGTGGATCTCGTCGGCGATGACGCGCGCCCCGTGGCGCTCGGCGATGTCGACGATCGCCCGCAACTCCTCGGCGGTGTAGGCGGTGCCCAGCGGATTGTTCGGGTTGCACAGGATCAGCGATCCGGCCCCGCCGGCGAACGCCGCGTCCAGCGCCGCCAAATCCAGCACATAGCGACCCGATTCCTGTCGTGGCGTGGGGATCTCCACCCGCTGGCGCCCGGTGATCTGCAGGAGGTCGAAGAACGGCATGTAGGCGGGCACCGGCAGCACCACCGGGCTTTCCGGGCGGGTCAGGAAGGTGATCGCGACCTCGAGGCCCTTGAGGACGTCGGGCACCACCCGGACCCATTCCGGGCGCGCCGGCCAGCCGTAGCGGTCCCGGCACCAGTCCGCAGTCGCGCGCGGCAGCAGGTCTTCGCCCATCGGCGGATAGCCGAACTCCTCGTTGTCCACGCAGTCCCGCACCCCGGCCAGGACCGCCGGCGCGGTGGGGAAGTCCATCTCGGCGATCCACAGCGGCAGCACCGGCGCAGCGAAACGGCTCCATTTGGTGGTCCGGCGGGCCCGGAGCTGGTCCTCGGTCAATCGGTCGAAGGAGGTGACGGCCATACCCATGATTGTGAATCCTGCACCCTCGCGGATTGGCTAACCTGATCGGCATGCAGGTCAGCAACGTGTTCATTCGTGTTCTGGGAGCGGCAGCGGTCATGGCCGCCGTGGCGGCATGCGGCAGCGGCGGGCATTCCCCGGCCGGTCCGTCGTCCTCCAAGGCATCCGTCTCCGCCAAGACGTCGTCGTCCAGCACGACAGCCACCAGCACCAGCTCGTCGGAGGACACCACCGAGCCGGCCGCCTCCAGCGCCGACAACCAGCACCTGCTTCAGGCCGGCGAAACAGCCCGGGGTGCGGTGGCCGACAGCACGGTGTACTCCATCGAGACCGAAGATTCCGACACCCAGTGGGAAGTCCACGTCGTGACCTCCGACGGCAGCGAGCACGAGGTCAAGGTGTCCGCGGACGGCGCCACGGTCACCGCCGGCCCCAGGGAGACGTTTGACACCTCGCGCAGCAAGACCGAGCACCGTGAGCGGGTCGAGGCCGCCAAACTCGACTACCGGGCGGCCGTCGACAAGGTGACGCAGGCGACCCCCGGCCGCATCACCGAGCTGAAACTGGACAGCGCGGACGGCATCGTCGTCTGGGAGGCCGACGTCGTCGACTCCGGCAACGCCGAACAACGGGTGCGCATCGACGCCGGAACCGGAGACGTCGTCAAGAACTGAGGGCGACCACCGGCGCGACGAGGTGGGCCAGTCGGCGTCGACAGGTCCACTCCGGAATGCCGGCGGGCAAGGCGAGCCCAAAACCAGCAGCGTAGGCATCCACCAGGCATGTCCTGCATCCTTGTGCCGCATCCCTGGAGCACTGGCCGCAAGGGACTGGTGCTAGCCGAGTTTTCTCGTCGGTCGGGATCTTCGTTCGTCGTGATCGGACCATGGGCTAGCCGCGTTATCCACAACTTGCGACCCTGACAACAAGTTTGGGCAGCATGTGTCGGGGCACTGTACTACAATCGAACGTATGTTCGAGCGGTCGGAGCGGGTGTCGTCACCGGAGGTGATCGCGCGGTTCGACGAGCTCTTTCAGCGTAAGTACCCGTCGACGACACCGGTGTCGGGTGCGCTGGTGGACCAGATCTGCGCGTTGTCGCGTGCCGAGAACCGTGCAGCCGCCCAGCAACTGGGCGCGATCGGTGAACTCTTCGCCTACCGGTTGTCGCGGTGTTCGGACACCGAGCAGTGGGCGATCGACACCGAGGCCGCGGTCAGCGCCGAAGTCGGTGCGGCGTTGCGGATCAGTCAGGGCCTGGCCGCCAGCAAGCTGCGGTATGCCCGGGCCATGCGGGAGCGGTTGCCCGAGGTGGCCAAGGTATTCAAGACCGGCGACATTGACTTTACGATGTTCGCCACCATCGTGTTTCGCACCGACCTGATCACCGACCGCGACGTGCTGGCCGCCGTCGATGCGCGGCTGGCGGTCAACGTGACCCGGTGGCCGTCGATGACGCGGGGGCGGCTTGGCGCGCAGATCGACAAGATCGTGGGTAAAGCCGACGCGGACGCGGTACGGCGGCGCAACACGCAACAACATGACCGGGAGATCCACATCGACGACCTGGTCGACGGCACCAGTGCCATCAGCGGCAGCCTGCTCACCCCCGACGCGCATGCGCTGGACAAGCGCCTCGATGCGCTGGCGGCCACGGTCTGCGAACACGATCCCCGCAGCCGCGCACAACGCCGCGCCGACGCGCTGGGGGCGCTGGCGGCCGCGGCGGATCGGCTGGGCTGTCGCTGCAGGCGGCCCGACTGCGCCGCCCGGCAGCGGCCGGCCGCCTCACCGGTACTGATCCACGTGCTCGCCGAGCGCGCCACGCTCGAGGGCACCGGCCAGGCGCCCGGATCAGAGATCGGCGCTGACGGGCTCATCTCGCCGCAGACACTGGCCGAACTGGCCCGATCAGCGACGTTGGTGCCGCTGGTCCATCCCGGCGACGCCCCGCCCGAGCCGGGATACGTACCGTCGAAGATGCTGGCCGACTTTGTCCGCTGCCGGGACCTGACCTGCCGCTGGCCCGGGTGCGACCAGCCCGCCGTCAACTGCGATTTGGACCATACGATCCCCTTCGCCAATGGCGGCAAAACGCACGCGTCGAACCTGAAATGCTATTGCCGCACACACCATCTGGTGAAGACCTTCTGGGGCTGGCACGACCAGCAGCTGCCCGACGGCACCGTGATCTTGACCTCTCCGTCGGGCCAAACCTACGTCACCACGCCGGGCAGCGCGCTGCTGTTCCCCAGCCTGTGCTGGGCCACCGGCGGCATGCCCGCCGCAGAAGCCGACGTGCCGGCACAGTACTGCGGCGAGCGGACCGCGATGATGCCCAAACGCCGCCGCACCCGGGCAACCGACCGAGCGCACCGCGTCGCCGCAGAACGTCGAGCCAACCGCGACCAACGCCACACCCGCCGCGCCGCCACCCCAAGCTACTTCAACCTGCCACCGCCGAACACCGACGACGATGATCCGCCGCCCTTCTAGATGCCTAGCGTGATCACCCGCCAAGCCGCCAGCTTGTCGGCCACCGCCATCGCGCGCGCCGAACTGCTGGACGGTAGCTGGTGACACTGGATCGGCGCCGGGACATCGAGTAGGCGGCGAAACAGCTGCGCGGCCTTACTGCCGTTGAGGTACACCCGGTCGATCCCTGGATAGCGGGCGAACAGCGCCGCAAAGTCGTTGACCACCGCGGATTTCAGGTCGATCTTGGCATCGGAGCTGCCGACGCGCCGGCAGGAGTGCAGCACGTCCCACAGCGCGACGCCGGCCGATTGCAGCGCCGCCAATCGCGATTCGTAGGCGGCAGCGACATCGAAGCCGAACAGCGGACCGGTGATCCGCCAGAACCCGTTCTGCGGATTCGCGTAGTAGCGGCCCACGTCAAGGGATTGGACGCTCGGAAAGGACCCCAGGATCAGCAGGCGGGCCCCGTCGTCGATCACGGGCGGCAAGCCGTGCAGCATCGGTGTGGACATGGCCTCCCATCATGCAGGTGCACGGTATACCTTGACCACGTGGCCGACCCTGATATCGAAGACCTGCTCGACGGACTCGAGGGAAGCGCCCGGCAGGAACGCGCCGAGCTGATCGCCTGGCTGCTGGAGCAGGGCATCACCGTCGAGCAGATTCGCGGCGCCGACATGCCGGTGCTGTTGGCGTCGCGGCGCCTGATCGGCGACGACGGCAGCTATGTCACCGCGCGTGAGATCAGCGACAGCTACGGCGTCGACCTGGACTTGTTGCAGCGGATCCAGCGTGCCGTCGGGCTGGCCCGGGTCGACAACCCCGACGCGCGCGTGCACCTACGCGCCGACGGTGCGGCGGCCGCGCACGCCCAGAAGTTCCTTGAGATCGGCATGGACCCCGAACACCTGGTGCAGGTGGTTCGTATTCTGGCCGAAGGCCTTTCGCACGCCGCGGAGGTGATGCGCTTCACCGCGCTGGCGACCATCCTGCAACCCGGCGCCACCGAGTTGGAGATCGCGAAGGCGTCGCAAGCGCTGATCAGCCACGTCGCACCGCTGTTGGGGCCGTGGATCACCGACATGCTGTTCATGCACCTGCGGCATCAGATGGAAACCGAGGCGGTCACCGCCAGTGAACGCGCGGCCGGATCGGCGCTGCCCGGTGCCCGCGAGGTGACGGTGGCATTCGCCGACCTGGTCGGGTTCACCAAGCTCGGCGAGGTGGTGCCGCCCGAGGAATTGGAGCAGCTGGCCAACCGGCTCGCCGACCGCGCCCGCGATGTGGCGATCCCGCCGGTGCGGTTCATCAAGACCATCGGCGACGCGGTGATGTTCGTCTGCACCGAGCCGGCGCCGCTATTGGACGCCGTACTCAAGCTGGTCGAGTCCACCGACTCCGACGCGAACTTTCCCCGATTACGGGCCGGGGTGGCGTTCGGGCCGGCGGTCAGTCGCGCCGGAGACTGGTTCGGCAGCCCGGTGAACCTGGCCAGTCGGGTGACCGGGGTGGCGCGGCCGGGAGCGGTCCTGGTGGCGGAATCGGCGCGGGAAAACCTTGCTGAGAGTGGCGGATTCAGCTGGTCGTTCGCGGGCGCCCGACACCTCAAGGGCATCAAGGACGAGGTGAAACTGTTCCGCGTCCGCCGCGGCGACGGCGTCGACGACTAAGGGACCAACGGCCCTGTCGCACCCGAAACCATGTGGGCACCATAGAGGTAACAGCACATGTGGGAGGTGGGTCATGTTGGACATGATGATGGACACCGCGGTCATCGCCGATGCGGTTCGGTTGGCGTGCCGGGCTCCGTCGCTGCACAACAGCCAGCCGTGGAGGTGGGTCGCCGACGGCGATTGGCTGGACTTGTACCTGGATCGGACCCGCGCAGTACACAGCGACCAGTCCGGGCGTGAGGCGGTGATCAGTTGCGGCGCAGTGCTCGACCACATGCAGGTGGCGATGGCCGCCGCCGGATGGCAGACCACCATCGACCGGTTCCCGAACCCGAACAACCTGGATCATCTGGCGCGGCTGCGATTCACTCCCACGAGCTACGTCACCGATGGGCACCGCCTGCTGGCCGACGCGATCCTGGCGCGGCGCAGCGACCGCCTGCCGTTCCTGGCGCCGCTCAACTGGGAGACGTTCGAGGCGTTGCTGCGCAACCGATTTGACGACGACGTGGTGCGACTGCAGGTGTTGGACGAGGACATGCGCCCCAAACTCGCCGAGGCGGCGACGATCACCGAGTCCTTGCGGCTCTACGACTGGGCGTATCACGCCGAGCTCGATTGGTGGACAGCGCCGTTCGAGGTGTGGGACGGCATCCCGCGCAGTTCGCTGGTCTCGGCCGCCGAGAGTGACCGGGTCGAAATCGCCCGGATCTTCCCGGTCACCGCCCACAGCGACCGACGCCCGGAGGTCGGCACCGACCACGCCAAGATCCTGATGCTGTCCACCGAGGAGGACTCGCGCAGCGATGCGTTGGCGTGTGGCGAGGTGCTGTCCACGGTGCTGCTGGAATGCGCTCTGGCGGGATTCGCCACCTGCCCGGTCACCCATCTCACCGAGCTGCCGGCCAGCCGCGAGATCCTGGCCGCCCTGACCGGCCACAGCGACCTGCCGCAGGTGCTGATCCGGGTGGGCGTGGCGCCCGCGCTGGATGCGGTGCCGCCGCCCACCCCGCGGCGCCCGCTGGACTCGGTGCTGCAGGTGCGGCGGTAAGGCCGCGAGCTGCGGGTTCCGCTGCCGGTGAACACCCCTGGCGGTGGAGTTGTAACGGTGTAATCATGTAATTATGAAATCTCACCTGCACAGCGGGCGGCGTGGCCGCCCGGGCGGCTGGCAGCAAGCGCACCAGCCCGATGCCGGCGACGCCGCGGAGTGGTTCGCGGGTCGCCTACCCGACACCTGGTTCGACGGCGACCCGGTGGTGGTCGTCGACCGGGAGGAGATCACGGTCGTCGGTTCACTGCCGCCATCCGGCAGCGAGGAAAGCGAGGCACACGCCGCCGGGCGGGCGTCCCGGTTCCGCGAGGACACCCGCTCGGAACGGATGGCCATCGCCGATGAAGCTCAAGACCGCTACGGCCGCACCGTGTCGTGGGGAGTGGAGGTCGCGGGCGAACGCATCCTGTTCACCCACATCGCGGTCCCCGTCATGACCCGGCTCAAGCAGCCGGAACGCCAGGTGCTCGACACCCTGGTCGACGCCGGGGTGGCCCGGTCGCGCTCGGATGCGCTGGCCTGGTCGGTGAAGTTGGTCGGCGAGCACACCCAGGACTGGCTGGCCAAACTGCGCGAGGCGATGACCGAAGTCGACGACCTTCGCGCCCAGGGGCCCACCCTCTAACCCCTCAAGCGTTGACTCTGCGTCAACGGCGCAAAACTGCGAGCGGACCGCGCCGTGAGCGCAGAGCCAACGCAGAAGGCGTCAACGCGAGGCCATCGCCCAGTAGGCGCCGCCGCGGGCCATCAACTCGGCGTGGTTGCCCTGCTCCACAATCCGCCCGGCCTGCATCACCAGGATGTGGTCGGCGTCGCGGATCGTCGAAAGGCGGTGCGCGATGATGAAACTCGTGCGGTCACGCCGCAGCTCGCACATCGCCTGCTGGATCAGCAACTCGGTTCGGGTGTCCACCGAGCTGGTCGCCTCGTCCAGGATCAGCAGCTGCGGGCGGGCCAGAAACGCCCGCGCGATCGTGATCAGCTGCTTCTCGCCGGCGCTGAGGCTGGCGGCGTCGTCGCTGACCCGGGTCTGATACCCGTTGGGCAGCGTGTGCACAAACCGGTCGACGTAGGCGGCACGGGCGGCGTCGAGCACCTCGGCCTCGGTCGCGTCGGGCCGTCCGTAGGCGATGTTCTCGTAGATCGTCCCGTCGAACAGCCAGGTGTCCTGCAGCACCATCCCGATGCGCGAGCGCAGCGCGTGCCGGCTCACCGCGGTGACATCGACCCCGTCGAGCAGGATCGACCCGGAGTCCACGTCGTAGAACCGCATGATGAGGTTCACCAGGGTGGTCTTGCCGGCTCCGGTCGGGCCGACGATGGCGACGGTGTGGCCCGGTTCGGCCACCAGCGACAGGTTTTCGATCACCGGGGCGCCCGGCCGGTAAGCGAAGCTGACGTCCCGGAATTCCACCCGCCCGTGCGGCCCGGATCCAGTGGCGACAAACCCGGCGGCGGCGTCGGCGGGCTCCTCGTCTTCGTCCAGCAACTCGAACACCCGCTCAGCGCTGGCCACCCCCGATTGCAGCGTGTTGTACATCGCCGCCACCTGGGTCAGCGGCATATTGAACTGGCGCACATAGGAAATGAAGGCCTGAATGCCGCCGATGGTGATCTGCCCGCTGGCCACCTGCAGCCCGCCCAGCACCGCGACCGCGACGTAGCTGAGGTTGCCGATGAACATCGTCGCCGGTGACACCAGCCCGGAGAAGAACTGCGCGCCGAAGCTGGCGTCGTACACGTCGTCGTTCAGCGCGGCGAAACGTTCGGTGGCGCTGGCCCGATGCCCGAACGCCTTGACCAGCGTGAAACCGCTGTAGGTCTCCTCGATGTGGGCGTTGAGCCGCCCGGTGTTGGCCCACTGAGCGACGAACAACCGCTGCGAGCGCCGGGTGATCGCCCGGGTGGCCAGCAGCGACAGCGGCACCGTCACCACCGCGATCGCGGTCAACATCGGGGAGATGGTCAGCATCATCACCAGCACGGTCAGCACCGTGAACAACGAGCTGACCAGCTGGGTGATGGTCATCGAGATCGACGTCTGCATATTGTCGATGTCGTTGGTGACCCGGCTGAGCAGCTCGCCACGTTGCCGGCCGTCGAAGTAGGACAGCGGCAGCCGGTGGATCTTGTCCTCCACGTCGGCGCGCAGGGCGCGCAGCGTGCGCTGCACGGTGCGGTTGAGTAGCCGGGCCTGCAACCACACCAGCAGCGCGGCAAGCAGATACAGCCCCAACGCCACGGCCAGGGTGCGTGCCACCGCGGTGAAGTCCACGCCCCGGCCGGGCACCACGTCCATCCCGGACAGCAGGTCGGCGAACGCGCCGTCGCCGCGTTCCCGGGCGGCGGCCACCGCCTGCGCCTTGGTCATCCCGGCCGGCAGCTGGCGGCCGATGACGCCGTTGAACAGCAGATCGGTGGCGTGACCCAGGATCCGCGGAACGACCACCCCGATCACGGTCCCGCTGATCCCCAGCGAGATCACGCCCAGCGCCAACGCGCGGTTGGGCGCCAACCTCCTCAGCAGCCGCACCACCGACCCGCGGAAGTCGCGGGTGCGTTCGGTGGGGGCCTGCACGACGCCGCGCACCGGACGGTCGAGTCGCATGGCCATCAGCGCGCCCCCACCGACTGCGACTCGGCGAACTGAGCATAGGTCGGGCAGGTCGCCAGCAGCTCCCCGTGGGTGCCCGAGCCGACCACCACCCCGTCCTCCAGTACCAGCACCCGATCCGCCTGGGCGGCCGTCGACACCCGTTGGGCGGCAACGATCACCGTCGCCTCAGCGGACACCGACTGCAGCGACGCGCGCACCGCGGCCTCGGTGTGCACGTCCAGCGCCGAGAAGGCGTCATCCAACAGGTAGATCGCTGGGCGGCGGATGACGGCGCGGGCGATCGCCAGCCGCTGGCGTTGCCCGCCGGAGAAGTTGACCCCACCCTGGGCGACCCGCATTTGGAGCCCGTCGGGGTGGGCGGCGACGAAGTCGTCGGCGGCCGCCACCCGCAGCGCCGCCCACATCTGCTCGTCGGTGGCGTCGGCGGCGCCGTAGCGCAGGTTGTCGGCGACGGTGCCAGAGAACAGGTAGCCGCGCTGGGGGACCAGGCCGATGCGCGACCACAGCCGATCGAGGTCGAAGTCGCGCACGTCGACCCCGTCGACCCGCAGGGCGCCGGAGGTCACGTCGTAGAGCCGGGCGATCAGCGACAGCAGCGTGGACTTGCCCGAGCCGGTGCTGCCGACGATGGCGGTGGTGCTGCCCGGCCGCGCGGTCAGCGACACGTCCTGCAGCACAGCGCGGTCGGCGCCCGGGTACTGGAAGGTGGTGTTGTCCAGCTCCACCACGCCGGCGGGCGGGGGATCGGCCGGCTGGGCCGGGCTGGTGATCGCCGCGGTGGTGGACAGCACCTCGGTGATCCGCTCGGCGCAGACCGTCGCCCGCGGCAGCATCACCAGCAGCATCGTCGCCATCATCACCGACATCAGGATCTGCATGAAGTAGGCCAGGAACGCGATCAGCGAACCGACCTGCATCTGACCGGCGTCGATGCGCAACCCGCCGAACCAGATCAGCGCCACCGACGAGAAGTTGATGGTCAGCGTGGTGACCGGCATCAGCACCGCCTGCCAGTTGCCGGCGGCCAGCGCGGTGTTCGACAAGGCCAGGTTGGCGGTGTTGAAGCGGTCCTTCTCGAACGGCTCGCGGGCGAATGCGCGCACCACCCGCACCCCGGACAGCTGGTCGCGCATCACCCCGTTGATGTTGTCCAGCAGCCGCTGCATGCGGCGGAACAGCGGCAGCAGCCGGGAGACGATCCCGGCGTTGGTCGCCGCCAACACCGGCACGCTGACCAGCAGCAGCCAGGACAGCCCGGCGTCCTGGTGGATGGCCATGGCGATGCCGCCGAGGCTCATGATCGGCGCGGTCACCAACACCGTGCAGGTCATCTGCACCAGGAACTGGAGCTGGCGGACGTCGTTGGTGGTGCGGGTCAGCAGTGTCGCGGGACCGAAGCGGGCGGTCTCGTGCTCGGAGAAGGCGATGACGTGGGAGAAGATCGCCGCCCGCAGGTCGCGGCCGAAGCCCATCCCGGTGCGGGAGCCGAAGTAGACCGCCCCGATGCTGCACAGCACCTGCAGGCCGGTGACGGCCAGCATCAGCGCGCCCAGATGCACGATCAGGGTGGTGTTGCCCTTGGTGACGCCGTCATCGATGATCGCCGCGTTGACGGTCGGCAGGTACAGCGACGCCAGGGTGCTGATCAGCTGCAAGGTCATCACCGCCGCGACCAGCCGGCGATACGGCCGCAGATAGCTCCGCAGCAGGGGCAGCAGCATCAGGTAACTGTCGCATACCGCGCCTTGACGGCCGACCGTGCGGTTTTATCCGCGACACGCCGCGCTCGGCGTATGAAACCGCACAGTCAAAGCCGCAAGCATGGGCGCCCTGCGGAGGCTGGCCGCCAAGGCGGTGGACTGGCCGTTTCGGGCTGGGCGGCAGGCGCTGGCCGAGGCGCGTTGACGTTCCGTGAGCCCACCGCGGCTGTGCGGTTTCATCCGCCTGCCGCGGCGTGTCGCGTATGAATCCGCACGCTCGCTGCCAAACGCCGCGCCGACACAAACCGACTGGTCAGCGGCACGTCGTGGTTGACGCTGCGGGTGGACGCTACAGTGCATCGTGTGACGAGCAGTGGGTGCGCGTAGCGGTGCGGTTCAAGATGATGCCGCTGGCCTTGATGACCGCGGCAGTGGCCGCGCTGGTCGCCGGATGTTCGGATTCGGGCGACTCGAACAATGGACCCGCGGTACCGACGACGTTCGCGCCCAACGCTGAAGGCAAGCACGGCCCCTTCTTCCCGCAGTGCGGCGGTGTCAGCGACCAGACCATCACCGAGCTGACCAAGGTGACCGGATTGGTCAACACCGCGCAGAATTCGGTGGGCTGCCAGTGGCTGGCCGGTGGTGGCATATCCGGCCCACACTTCTCCTTCTCCTGGTACCGCGGTAGCCCGATCGGGCGGGAACGCAAGACCGAGGAGCTCTCGCGCGCCAGCGTCGAGGACGTCAACATCGAGGGCCACGGCGGTTTCATCGCCATCGGTCAGGAACGCAGCCTGGGTGACAGCCTGTGCGAGGTCGGCATTCAGTTCGACGACGACTTCATCGAGTGGTCGATCAGCTTCGCGCAGAAGCCATTCCCCGACGCGTGCGAGGTGGCCAAGGAATTGACCCGGCAATCGATTGTGAACTCCAAGTGAGCCGCCCGGTGGTGCGCGCGGGCGCGATGGTGCTGGCGGTGCTGAGTGCGTTACTGGTGATGACCGGCTGTTCGAGGGCGGTCAACGGCAAGCCCGTCAAAGCCGGAGCCGGCGACCGCAACAACACCTCCGAGCAGATGTATCCCAACCTGCTCAAAGAGTGCGAGGTATTGACCACCGACATCCTGGCAAAGACCGTCGGTGCCGACCCGCTGGACATCCAGAGCACCTTCGTCGGCGCGATCTGCCGCTGGCAGGCGGCCAACCCGGCCGGGCTGATCGACATCACCCGGTTCTGGTTCGAGCAGGGCAGCCTGAACAACGAACGCAAGGTCGCCGAGGGTCTGAAGTATCAGATCGAGACCCGCCAGATTCAGGGTGTCGACTCGATCGTGATGCGGCCGGGCGACCCCAACGGGTCGTGCGGGGTGGCCAGCGATGCCGCCGGCACGGTCGGCTGGTGGGTGAACCCGCAGGCACCCGGTATCGACGCCTGCGGGCAGGCCATCAAACTGATGGAACTGACGCTGTCCCGCAACTTCTGACGGGCAAGGCACGCGCTTTATTGCGGGAGCGCCGCGACGACCAGGCCCAGCGCGGCCGCGCGCGCGGTGAGCACGTCATCGAACATGGTCGATGGAATGCTCAACGGCGCCGACCTCAACCTCGATTCGCTGCTGCCGGCGATCAACGACGCGGGCCTGCTGCCTGAAGGGATGTCGCTGACCGCGCTGGACTTCGCCTTCGGTGGGCTGCTGAGCCCGGGCATCGGGTCGGGTGCCGGGGATCAAGGCACCTACACCTTCGCCGACGGCACCGAGGTGGCCCCGGTCGGCGGGTCGATCTTCAACAGCCTGGGCCTGACCCTGACCGGTGTCCCCGTCCTGGGCACCCTCACCCTGGATAGCCATGCGATCGGCCCGATTGCCGCGCAGGAGCAGTGGTCGCAGGTCGTCGGGGTGTTGCTCGGCGACAACTGGGACGGCAAGAACGCGGTCCAGACGCCGCCGCTGTTCGGGCTCGACCCGATTGTGGCGGACGATGGCGGTGTGAGCACCGCGGCGCTCGACCTGGCCGACGGCGGTTGGCTCTCCGACCTGTTCGCGAGCCTCTGACCTGAGCCCGGGGTCAGCTACCCACGGGTAGTTTCCGGTTGAAATATCTGGTTCAAAACGAATCTTTCCTGATGGGCTCGCGAATATCCCTGTGACCATTGCGATCGCGCGAGACCGGTGGTTGTCGACGCCGATTCTCGCTGGGTGCATTGGCCAAGGAATGCGGAATTTGTATCCATTTCAGCAACGTTGGCACGGCGTCGTTCGGTATCCTCGCTCGCCGTGGACCAGACGGACCATCCAATGCCCCGGCTGCCGGGCCTCGACAGCGTGGAACAGCGAAGCTGGCAACAGTTCCTCGCCTGTTCGTTCAATCTTGCGGGCGTGCTGAACGTGCGCCTGATGGACAAGCACAATCTCTCCCTGCGCGATGTGATGGTGCTCGAACTGCTCAGTAAGCCAGAACGCCGAGGGCGCCGTATCGCGGAGATGGCCGCAACACTGCGGGTGACGCCAAGTCGCTTGGGATTACAACTGCGCCGCCTGGAGGAGCAAGGCTTGGTCACCCGCAGCCCGTACCGGCGTGACCCGCGCGGAATGCTGCCACGCATCACCGGTGAAGGCCACGCGCGGTTGCATGCCGTCCTCGAGACCTATGCAGAAGGCGTCCGCGTCCACTATCTGGATCAACTGCCGCGTGAACAGATAGCGAGTCTGACCGATAGCTGCCGTCGGATCAACACCCCGCTGAGGATTCAAGGCTTGGCGTAAGAATCGCGACGCTGCCACCTGTTCGGCCACCGACAGATTCTGGTATGGCGCCTTGCTATTGCGACATAGGTTATTGTGCAACGCAATTCAGCATACCAACGGCATGGACTTCGACACGAGGAACACCCGCAGCAGCGGTATCAGACGATGTGTAACCCATCGGGAATTCGGCCCGGGTCACGCCAGAATGCATCGTGGACGAATCTGTTGAACAGATCTGGCGGCAGTACCGTTTCGCGCGGCTCGGCCCTGACCGTGCTGGCTACGGTGTGCAGCCCTGGGGTGCCCGCGCGTTCGTCGAACTCGGTGACGTCGTAGTCGACATGGTCAAAATCGTGATTGAAGGCGTCCTCGCCCAGAAACTTGTAGACCGCGTCCATTGTCTTGGCGGGGTCGGTGGTCAAGGTCTCATACTGGACCAGCATCAGGCGGTCTCGTTGTGCGCCGTAGCAGGCTTGTTTGAGCGCATCATAGGGAGCGCCGACCATGCCATCCTGCGCGGCTACCCCGTTGGCGCGGGTATAGACCGTGCCGCCCGGCTGGTAGTTGAAGATCGATGACGGGGTAAAGACGTTTCGCTGGATGATGCGTTCGATGCTGTCGATCACCCATGGCATCTCGCGCACGCAGGCAATCACTTTCGCCTCGGGGAACAGCCGGGCGATCGCCGGCATCCAGGCGCACCATGCGCGGCTGGTATCGAAAATCACCTCGGCATGGGAATCCGCATAGTAGTTGTCGAACAACCCATGCAGGATGCGTTGACGTTTCGCATCGTCGATGAACACAGAAAACTCGTTGCGCGCACTCATCTGCTCCAGCAGGGCGCCGAACAGACCGGCTAGTGGGCCGGACATCCCAGCTTCGAAACGAGGGTTCTGCTTCAGCAACGCAGCCAGGAGAGTTGACCCTGAGCGTGGCATGCCCGAGATGAAATGGATGGATGTCACAGGGCACCGTCCTTAACGTCCTGGACCGTCGGCTACCCGCGGCTGGTGTGCTGATGATGGTAGACCCAGGATGCCGGGGTCGTCCGCGTTAGCGCGGCACGTGAAACCCGACCAGCGCCGCCGTGCCGAGTTCGACATGCTTCCACCGGCGCGACACCTGCAATACCGCGAGTGCCGACGTCGGGAACTTGGCGGAAATATTCGCAGCGCTGACGGGGTCGGTACCCTCGCCGGCCAGCCCGAGGGCCAACTGCGACATCGTCGGCTCATGGCCGATCACCAGCAAGGTGTGAACCTCGTCGCCGACACCGTTGATCTCGCCGAGGACGGTGCCCGGTGCGGCGTCATAGAGCTGGTCGGCGTAGCGCACCGGGGCGTGGATGCCGGTGCGCACGAGGGTCTGTCGGGTGCGGGTGGCCGTCGAACACAGCACCTGGTCGATGGTCGGGAGGTTGGTGCGCAGCCAGTCGCCGGCCAGCGCAGCCTCCCGGATGCCGCGTGGCGCCAACGGCCGGTCGTGATCGGCGACACCGGCCGGATAGGTCGACTTCGCGTGGCGCAGCAGCACCAGGGTGCGGGGGGATTGGCTCACCCGTCCACGGTAGAGCAGTGCTCGACTACGACGAGCTGCCGTAACACATCCACAACGGCAACACCGCGTTCAGGTAATCCATGAACTTCTGTAACCCGACCCGGTACTGGCCGTAGCCCAGCGGGTCGGGCCGGTATTCGGGAAAGGCGATGCCCAGCCCGAAGAGGCCGGGCGCGATGATGCCGTTGGTGGGGTTGTATTCCAGCTGGCCCCAGGGTTTGACCTCGGGCAGTGTCCGTCGTTCGAACCCGACGGTGTAGACCACGCGATCGCACTCCGCGAGCCTTGCGTCGAAATCCGGACCGTCGACCCAGCATCGCTCGAGTCGATCCGGATGGGGGCCGTCGATATTCTCCCGAGCCCACAGCGCGGCACGCCCCTTGAGGCCGGTGTCGTCGAACAGAATCCAATCTTTCAGGTAGACAGCGTAAGTCAACGGGCTGCGATAGAAGTTGATCACGCGCTCGACGGGGCAGGCCAACAGGTTGGGCAGCGCGATCATCGAGGAATGAGACGAGCCGAACACCGCGACCGTCGACCCCTTCAACCGTTGCTGTGCAAGCTTTGCGGGGTCGAGTGCGACGTCGATCGGAATCTCGTCGAGATGGGGGAACGACAGTCTCTTGGGGGTTGCGCCGATCGCCAGCACCACCTTCTCGGAAGCCAGTTGCATCCGCTCGGTTTCGATCAGCCATTTCCCGTTTTCCAGGCGCAGTGCGGTCGCCGTCGTCTGAAAGGCGTTGACGCGGGCACGCAGATGCTGGGTGATCCACACCAGCGGATCAGCGATCAGCGCCAGGGGGCACGTCTCGTCCGGGTCGAATTCGTCCAACGCGAACCGCGGCGCTGCGGCGTAGCGGAAGGCCGCCGAGCTGTTCAGAAAGCTGCGGAACAGGCAGACCTGGGTGTTGCTCCACACCGCACGCCATTTCTGGCCCAGATCACCCGCCTCGAAAGACGGGTCGATCCAGGCGATGGACGGTGCGCGTACCCCCTCATCGAGCAGCCTGCCGACCGCGGCAATCCCGGCGGGGCCGGCTCCGATGACCGTCCAGTGATACGTCATCACGTCCTCAAGGTTGCATTGTCCGGTTCGCAGAGTGGCGCATCGGCCATCGCGCCTCCATTTTCACGTCCAGCTTCTTCTGCGGGAAGGTAGTGCACCTTGCCTGTGGATGCGCGACAGCTGGCGGAGGTCATTTGCCGTGGATGCCGGACGCTGGCCAGCAACGCGGGGCTGCGGGTGGAAAGTACCTGCGGCGCCGGTCCGCTGGTCGGGGTTGTGGGTGCCCGCGACGGTCGCCCCAATGTTTTGCTCAACGTGAGTTTTTGAAGTCGTGGCGCAACGGCTGCGGTTGGTTCGCGGCGCCCGACGGGGACACCGCCCCGGCGGCGACGTCGCGCCCCCTGATAGCGCCCGCGATATCAAATTCCGACACCGCCGCAGCTCTTCCTCACCGGGGCGAACGTGACTGGTGGGGCCCCTGATACTCGAGTGCCTAGCGGCGATCCCCCCCTTTCCGGACCTGCCGATCGAGGTCCGAGGAGTTGTCGGATGCCGGTCCTACACTCGCGATGCCCGGTCCAAGACGGGCACCAGAACCAGGGGAGTGACGATGCGGTTTGTGCACACCGCCGACTGGCAGCTCGGCATGACGCGCCACTTCCTGGCCGGCGACGCCCAACCACGGTATTCGGCGGCCCGTCGCGACGCGGTGGCCGAGCTGGGAGCGCTGGCCGCGCAGACCGGCGCCGAGTTCGTCGTGGTCTCCGGCGACGTCTTCGAGCACAACCAGCTCACCCCGCAGGTCATCAGCCAGTCCTTGGAGGCGATGCGCACCATCGGGGTCCCGGTCTACCTGCTGCCCGGCAACCACGACCCGCTGGACGCGTCGTCGGTGTACACCAGCGCGCTGTTCACCGCCGAATGCCCGGACAACGTCAAGGTGCTCACCACCACCGCAGTGCACCCGGTGCGGCCCGGTCTACAGATCGTTGCCGCGCCGTGGCGGTCCAAGCGGCCAACCACCGACCTGGCCGCCGATGCGCTGCAAGACCTGCCGGCTGACGGCACCGTGCGGATCCTGGTCGCACACGGCGGCGTCGACGTCCTCGACCCGGACCCGGGCAACCCGGCGCTGATCCGGCTCGCCGGGCTGGAGGATGCGTTGGAGCGCGGCGCGGTTCACTATGTCGCGTTGGGCGACAAGCATTCCCGCACCGAGGTGGGGGAGACGGGGAGGATCTGGTATTCCGGTTCTCCGGAAGTCACCAACTTCGACGACATCGAATCCGACCCCGGCCACGTCCTGATCGTCGACGTCGACGACGCGAGCGGCGCGGTGAGCGTGGATACCCGTGACGTCGGTCGCTGGCGATTCCTCACGCTGCGCTACCAGCTCGACACCAGCCGCGATGTCACCGACCTCGACGTCAACCTGGACCAGCTGAGCGACAAGGACCGCACCGTGCTGCGGCTGGCCTTGACCGGCACGCTCAGCGTCACCGACCGCGCCGCACTCGATGAATGCCTGAACAAGTACGCGCGGCTGTTCGCCGGCCTGGACACCTGGGAGCGCCACACCGACCTGGCAGTGCTGCCGGCAGACGGCGAGTTCGACGACCTCGGGATCGGCGGGTTCGCCGCGGACGCCGTCGATGAGCTGGTCGCGGCCGCGCGCGCCGGCGACGACGACACCGCCCACGACGCCCAGGCCGCGCTGGCCTTGCTGTTGCGGCTCACCAACAGGGGTGCGGCGTGAAACTGCATCGGCTGGTCCTGGCCAACTACCGCGGAATCGCCCACCGCGAGATCGACTTTCCCGACACCGGCGTGGTGGTGGTGTCCGGCGCCAACGAGATCGGCAAATCCTCGATGATCGAGGCGCTAGACCTGCTGCTGGAATCCAAGGACCGGTCCAACCGCAAGGACGTCAAGGACGTCAAACCGACCCACGCCGACGTCGGCTCGGAGGTCACCGCCGAAATCAGCACCGGCCCATACCGGTTCGTCTACCACAAGCGCTTCCACAAGAAGGCGGAGACGCAGCTGACCGTGCTGGCGCCGCGCCGCGAGCAGCTCACCGGCGACGAAGCCCACGAACGTGTCCGCGCCATGCTGGCCGAGACGGTGGACACGCAGCTGTGGCGAGCCCTACGCGTGTTGCAGTCGGCGTCGACGGACGAAGCGGATCTGAAGGGGTGCGATGCGCTGTCGCGCGCACTCGACGTCGCGGCCGGAGATGTCGTCACGCTCAGCGGCAGCGAACCGGCGCTGATCGAGCGGATCGACACCGAGTACCTGCGCTACTTCACCAAGACCGGACGTCCCACCGGCGAATGGGCCACCGCAATCTCGGCCCTCAAGGATGCCGACGCTGAGGCGACGCGGTGCGCGCAGCTTCTCGCCGAGGTCGACGACCGGGTGACTCGCCACGCCGAGCTCACCGCGCACCTTGGCCAGCTCGCCGAAGAGCAACACGGCGCCGACGCGCGTTGTACCGCAGCGCAAGCCGCCGCCGACCGCATCGCCGAACACCGCGACCAACTGCGCGAAGCGCAGCTGGTCGCTCAAGCAGCCGAGGCCACCAGCAGCGCCGCGGCGGCCGCGCACGCCGAGCGGATGCGGCTGGCCGATGAGCTCGACACCCGCACCGCGGCGGTTACCGCACTGGAGACAGCGGCGGGCGTGGCCGCAGACGAGCAGTCCGCGGCCGGCGATGCCGCCGCGGCCGCCGACGCCGCCGTGCTGGCGGCCGACAACACCCTGACCGAGGCAACAGCGCGCGTTGCACAGACCCGACGCGTTGTCGACCAGCTCGCCCACCGGGACGAGGCGCAGCGTCTGGCCGCCCGGCTCGCCACGATCGACAGCACCCGAAGCGAGTGCACTCAGCTCGACACCGAGCTGCACCAGATCGTGGTGACCGAGGCGATACTGCGCCAGATCGAAGACGCGGCGGCCGCACTCGACCGGGCCGAGGCGTCGCTGACGGCCATCTCGGCGACCGTGGAGTTCACCGCCGCCGCCGACCTCGAGCTGGTGATCGGTGGTCAGCGCACGGCGCTGCCGGCAGGGGGCAGCTGGTCGGCCACCGTCACCGCCGCCACCGAAGTCGATGTTCCCGGCCTGCTTCGTGTGCGGGTCACCCCCGCCGACACCACCCGCGACGCCCACGCCAAATATGCCGCAGCTCAACAGGAGCTGTCGGCTGTACTGTCAGCGGCGGGAGTGCTCGACGTGGCCGCAGCGCGCGACGCCGACCAGCGCCGCCGCGACCTGCAGGGCCGCCGCGACCAACTGGCCGCCGCCCTGGCCGCGCTGGGCGGCGACGACGACCTGGACCAGCTGCGTGCCCGCCTCACCCAGCTGGAAGCCGAGCGGTTCGACGCCGGAACCGACATCAGCGTCGAGGACGCCCGCGCCGAACGCGACGCCGCCGAGACGCTGCGCGCCCAGGCGGCCGCGGAGTGCGAAACCGCCCGGAAGGCCGCCTCGGCCGCCGCGACCCGACTCACCGAGACCGCGACCCGAGCAACCCTGCTGCAGGACAATATTGCCGGCCAGCGCGCCGAACGCGACGCCGTGGCGCAGCGGCTCGCAGGGCACCGCGAATCAATCAGCGACAACGACCTGCAGACGGCCGCGGACGGCGGCGAGAAGACCTTGCTCAGCGCCCGGCAGCGGGTCGCCGAGCTGTCCGAGCGGCTGGCCGCTGCCACTCCCGACGCGGTTGACACCGAACTCGCCGACGCGGCGGCGGACGCACAAGCGTTGCGCGACCGGCACACCCAGGCCGCCAAGGATCTGCACGCCGTGGAGGTCGAACTCGCGGTCTTCGGCACCGAGGGCCGCAAGGGACAACTCGATGCCGCCGAGTCCTCACGCGAACACGCCGCCGCCGAGCACGACCGGGTCGGCCGTCGTGCCCGCGCCGCCCAGCTGTTGCGTTCGGTGATGACCCGACACCGCGACACCACCCGGCTGCGCTACGTCGAACCGTTCCGCGCGGAGATCCAGCGGCTCGGCCAGCCGGTCTTCGGGCCCGACTTCGAGGTCGACGTCGACAGCGATCTGCGCATCTGCACGCGCACCCTGGACGACCGCACGGTGCCCTACGAATCGCTGTCGGGCGGCGCCAAGGAACAGCTCGGCATCCTGGCCCGGCTGGCGGGTGCGGCGCTGGTGGCCAAGGAGGACAGCGTGCCGGTGCTGATCGACGATGCGCTGGGCTTCACCGACCCGGACCGGCTCACCAAGATGGGTCAGGTGTTCGACATGGTCGGCGCACACGGACAGGTGATCGTGTTGACCTGCACACCGGCCCGTTACGACGGCGTGCAAGGCGCTCACCGCATCGAGCTCAGCGCATGAACCCGATTGCGGTGTAGTCCAAGTCGGCCAGCCCGGGTGCGCCGTAATTGGCCAGCGAGCTGCGCACCGCCACATTGCCGGGGGTTTGGATCAGCGGCAGGCTGAAGCCCTCCGCCCACACCAACTTGTCGACCTCATTGGCCAGCGCCTGCGCCTTGATGGGGTCGAGCTCGGCGAGCGTCTGCTCGATCTTCGCGTCGATCTCGGGACTGCCGATCTTGCCGAAGTTGCCTTCGCCGTGCGAGGCATAGATCTGGGTGAGGCCGGCCAGCGGGAAAGCGTCACCGACCCAGCTGAATTGGGTGATGTCGAAGTCACCGACGTTGATGTAGTTGCTGAAGAAGCCGCTGCCGGATTTGGCATCGAGTTCCAGCTTGACGCCGATCTGCGCCAGGCTGTTCTGCGCGATCTGGCCGAACTGCCGGGTGGTTTTCGCGTCGTAGAGCACGTCGCGGATCACCAGCTGACGGCCGTTCTTCTCCCGGTACTGGCCGTTGAGTTTCCATCCCAGCGCGTCGAGTTCACGCTTGGCCCGCTCCGGGTCGTAGGGGATGCTGTTGTCGGCGTAGCCGTCCTGGCCGGCGACGTAGATGTGGTTGTTCAACGGCACCGGGTCCGCGGTCAGTCCGCGTTCGGTCACCTTCGCGATGATCCCGCGATCGATGCCGCGGGTGATGGCCAGCCGCAGCGCCTTGTCGGCCAGGATCGAGCCGGGCGCCCCGTTGAAGGTGAAATGCGTCCAGCTGGGTGTGGGTGCACGCCGGATCGCGATGCCTTTGGTGCGTCGTGCGATGGTCAGCTGGTCGAGGCTGCCCACCCCGGTGGCATCGATCGTCTTGTTCTGCAGCGCCGGCAGCCGGGCACTGTCGTCGAGCACCAAGTAGGTGATGTTCTCCAGCCTCGGCCGCGTGCCCCACCACGTCGGGTTACGGGCCAAGGTGATGCGCTGGGAGCCGCGATCCACGTCGGTGACGATGAACGGTCCGGCCGACGGCCCGGGTCGCTGCAACTGCCCCTTGTTGAACGCCTCGGGGGTTGCGGTCATGCTCTTGGGCAGCAGCATGCCGTTGCCGGCGAACATGCCGCGCCATTCGGCGTACGGTTTGGCGAACGTGATCACGGCCTGCCGGTCGTCGACACCGCGCCGCACCGACGCCACCCGGTCGCTGCCGTTGAGGCTGGCGATGGCGAACTCGCCATCGGCGCCGCTGGTGGCGTGGATCTGGCTGGCGATGTCCTCCCAGGTCAGCGGGGTGCCGTCGGACCAGGTCGCCTTCGGATTGATGGTGTAGGTGACCACCTGCGGATTGGTGCCGGTGAGCTCGACGTTGGTGAAGTAGTCGGTGTCGACGGTCGCCGACCCGTCCGCGGCGATGGTGAACGCCCGCGGCATGGTGGCCTTGAGCATCGACGCCGTCTCCGCGAGATTGCCGTCGATGTGCAGCGTGTTGAAGTTGGGTGGCAGGTCGGTGAGGGCCAGTCGCAGGCTGCCGCCGTCGCGCAAGGTGGCGGGATCCTGCGGGTTGACGTCGCTGCTGGAGCCCACCTCCGCGGCGCCGTCGACGGACACGTCATAGTCGCTGGCCGAACAGCCGGCCAGCACCAGGGCCAGCGCCGCCACCACCACGCTGACTCTGCGCCCAGGGCGGCGTCTTCTCGACAAACCTCGCCCTGGACGCAGAGTCAACCTGGTGCTAGTCATGTTTGGGCTCCGGTTGCGGGACCGCGGCCAGCAGTCTCCGGGTGTACTCGTGCTGGGGCCGGCCGAACACCTCGTCGGCGTCGCCCTGTTCGACGATGACGCCGCGATACATCACCGCCACCCGGTGGGCCAAATGCTTGACCACCGAAAGATCGTGCGACACGAACAGATACGACAGCCCCAGCCGCTGTTGCAGATCCAACAGCAAGTTGATGACCCCGGCCTGGATGGAGACGTCCAGCGCGGACACCGGTTCGTCGAGTGCGACGATCTTGGGCTGCAACGCCAACGCGCGCGCGATGCCGATGCGCTGCTTTTGCCCGCCGGAGAACTCGGCGGGGTAGCGGCTGGCGTCAGCCCGGCGCAATCCGACCAGTTCCAGCAACTCGGCCACCCGCGCGTCGGTGTCGGTCTTGCTGGATCCGTTGGCATGTAAGGGTTCGGCGATCAAGTCGAAGACCGGAAGCCGAGGATCCAACGACGCCACCGGATCCTGAAAGACGACCTGCAGGTCGCTGCGCACCGCCCGGCGCCGGCCGGCGTCCAGGGTGGCGACGTCGGTGCCGAGCACCTCGATCGACCCCGACTGCGGCGCCGTCAAAGCCAGGATCTGGTGCAAGGTGGTGGACTTGCCCGAACCCGATTCGCCGACGATGGCCAGCGTGCGCCCTTCCGGCAACTCGAAGCTGACACCGTCGACGGCGCGGACCTCGCCGACGTTGCGGCGCAGCAGCACCCCCTTGGTCAGCGGATAGGACTTGACCAGATCACGGACCCGCACCACCGTCGGCGCCGGACCGCCCGCCGGAGGGGGCGGGGCGGTGCTGACCTGGAAGATGTCGGCGGCGCTGCGGCCGTCGACCTGCGCGGTGCGGATGCACGCCGCACGGTGACCTGGCGCGACCTGCACCAGATCCGGCTCCGCGGAGCGGCATTCGTCGATCACCAGCGGGCAGCGCGGCGCGAACGGGCAGCCGGGATCCAGCCCGACCAGCGACGGGGGCGCACCCGGGATCGGCACCAGCCGGGTTCCCTGCGGGGCGTCCAATCGGGGCACCGACCCCAAAAGGCCGACGGTGTAAGGCATCCGGCGATCACGGTAGAGCTCGGAGACCGGGGCATCCTCCACCACCCGCCCGGCGTACATCACCAGCGCCCGGTCGGCGAATTCGGCGACCACACCCAGATCATGGGTGATGATCAGCACCCCGGCGCCGGTCACGTCGCGGGCCGTCTTGAGCACATCGAGGATCTGCGCCTGCACGGTCACATCCAGCGCGGTGGTGGGCTCGTCGCAGATCAGCAGGTCAGGATCGTTGGCGATGGCGATGGCGATCACCACCCGCTGCCGTTCACCACCGGACAGCTCATGTGGGAACGCGCGGGCCCGCTGCTGCGGATTAGTGATCCCGACGAGCTCGAGCAACTCGATCGCCCGCTGTCGGGCGGCGCGGCGGCCGGTGGGCTGATGCACGCGGATCGCTTCGGCGATCTGATCGCCCACCGTGTACACCGGCGTCAGCGCGGACATCGGATCCTGAAAGACCATGCCGATCTTGTTGCCGCGGAACTGCGACATCTCGGCGTCGTCGAGACCCCGCAGCTCGGTGCCGTGCAACCGGACCGATCCGGAGACGGTGGCGTAGTCGGGCAGCAGGCCCATCACCGCCATCGCCGCCGCGGACTTGCCCGACCCGGATTCGCCGACCATCGCCACGACCTCGCCGGGTTCGACGTGATAGCTGACCCCGCGCACCGCGGTCACCGGATCTGTGTCGGTGGGGAAGGTGACGGCCAGGTCGGCGACCTGCAGCAGCGGGCTCATCGGCGCCGCCGCAGGTTCTGGCTGCCCGGGTCCAGGGCGTCACGCAGCCCGTCGCCGGCCAGGTTGGCGCACACCAGGATCAGGATCAGCGCCCCCGCCGGGAACAGGAACACCCACGGGAAGGTGGCTGCGGATTCGGTGCCGTCAGCGATCAGGGTGCCCAGTGACACGTCGGGTGGCTGGATGCCGAAACCGAGGAAGCTCAAACTGGTTTCGGCAAGGATCGCCACGGCGACGTTGAGGGCGGTGTCGATGATCAGGATGGAGGCGACGTTGGGTATCACGTGATGGCTGATGATCCGGCGGTTGGCCACGCCCATATAGGTTGCGGCGCGGATGAACTCGCGTTCACGCAGGCTCATCGTGAGTCCTCGCACCATCCGGGCGCTGACCATCCAGCTGAACGCGGCCAGCAGGATGATGAGTGCGGCGAGGTTGCCGGAGCCCTTGGTGCGCGCCGAGACGATCGCGATCAGGATGAAACCGGGCACCACCAGCAGCAAGTCGACCAGCCACATCAGGGCGCGGTCCCGCCAGCCGCCGAAGAAGCCGGCGACCGATCCGACAGTGGCCGAGATGGCGGTGGAGACGAACGCCACGCAGACACCGATCAGCATCGATTTCTGCATGCCGCGCAGGGTTTGCGCCAGCAGATCCTGGCCCAGCGCGTTGGTGCCGAACCAGTGTCGGGTGTTCGGCGGTACCAGCAGCGCGTCGTAGTCCAGCTCGTAGTAGCTGTAGGGCAGCAAGTGCGGCAGCGCGTAGCAGGACACGAACATCAGCGCCAGCAGCAGCAGGGAGCCGACCGCGGTGCGGCTGCGCCAGAATCGGCGCAGCACCAGCGCGCGCCGTGAGACGAAGGCGGGCTCAGCAGCGGTGGTCATGACACCCGTACCCGGGGGTCGAGGACGGCGTAGATGACATCGGAGAGCAGGCCGGCCAACAACACCACCGTGCCGGTGAACACCGTGAGCGCGGCAATGATGTTGGTGTCCTGGGTCGACACGCCCTGGATCAACCATTCACCCATGCCGTGCCAGCCGAAGATCTTCTCGATGAACACCGCGCCGGTGACCAGCCCGGCCACGCTGTAGGCGAACAGCGTGGCCATCGGAATCAGTGCGGTGCGCAGACCGTGCTTGAGCAGGGCGCGGCGCCGGGTCAGGCCCTTGGCCCGGGCGGTGCGGATGAAGTCCTGGCCCAGCACGTCGAGCATCGCGTTGCGTTGGTAGCGGCTGTATCCCGCGGCGGACATCAGCGCCAGGGTCAGGGTCGGCAACACCAGGTGCTGGAATCGGTCGACGAACTGCGGCCAGACGCCGCCGGTGACACCTGGGGACGTCTCCCCGATGTAGTCGAACAGTTGCAGGCCCGATGCCCAGTTGATCCGCAGCGCGGCCATGATCGCCAGGCTGGCCAACACGAACGACGGCGTGGACAGCACCAACAACGCCGCCATCGTGATGGCCCGGTCGCTGATCCGGTACTGCCGGATCGCTCCCCAGGCGCCGAGGACCACGCCGAGCAGCGTGCCGACGACCGAGCCGATGGTCAGCAGCCGCAGCGTGACCCCGATGCGTCGGCCCAACTCCGCGGACACCGGCTGGCCGCCGACGGTGACGCCGAAGTCGCCGTGCACGGCGTCAGATACCCAGTGCGCGTAGCGCAGCGGGATCGGCTTGTCCAAACCCAACTGGGCGGCTTTGGCGTCGATCACCGACTGCGGCGGGCGCGGATTGCGCTGCATCAGGCTGTCCAGCGGCGCGAACGACAGCGAGGTGAGGCAGAACGTCAGAAACGACACCAGCGCCAACAACACCAGGTAGTTGAGCACCCGGCGCGCCAGGAACCGGGTCACGGACGAATCCCCGGCGCGTGCGGCATGGCCACAGGGTAGAGGGTGCGGTCGCCGCGGCGGGCGTCGGCACACCCGGCGATCGCTGCTAATCCGAAAATGATCGTGAGTTGACGTTTGGAGCCCGCGCGGTATCAGCCGTCGAGGTGGCGGTGGCTTGATGGGTGGTGTGGTCAGGCTGCTGGGGTGAGGGTGACGGTGTAGCCGAGGGCTTCGAGTTGTCGGATGTGGTTGCGTTTGGCGATGTCGGGGTTGCGGTGTTTGGCGAAGTGGTCGGAACCCAGGTCGGTGAATCGGGTGTCTTCGTCGGCGAGTAGGTGCCAGATGATGACCAGGATGGAGCGTCCGATGGCCACGATTGCTCGTTTGTTACCGCGTCGTCGTGCGATGCGCCGGTAGCGTTCTCCGAGGAAGGTGTCGGTTCGGGCGGCGACGACGGCGGCTTCACCCAAGACTGAGGCCAGGTAGCGGTTGCCGTGTCCGGTGGAGCCGTTTCCCTTGGTCTTGCCGGCTGAGGAGTTGATTGCAGGGGAGAATTTCGCCCACGAACACAGATGTCCGGCGGTCGGGAAGCGCGACATGTCGGTCCCGATTTCAGCGATGATGCGCGCTGCGGCGGTCAGTCCGATGCCGGGGATCTCATCTAGGCGTGCCGCCGCCGCGGCGAAAGGGGCCAGATGCGCCTCGATTTGTTCGTCGATGGCGGCGATGTCGGCGCTGATGCCGTCGATGCGGGCCAGCATCCGGGCCAGCAAGAACCGGTGATGGTTATCGAAGTGGCCGTTGAAGGCCTCTTCGAGGCGGTCGATCTTGCGCCGCAGCTGGGTACGGGCTAGCTGCGCGAGCTGTTTGGGGTCGTGTTCCCCGGCAATCAACGCCGCCATCATCGCCCGCCCGGACACCCCGAAGATGTCGCAGGCCACCACCGAGAGTTTGATGCAGGCGTCTTCGAGGAGCTTTTCGACCCGGTTCTTCTCCGCAGTGCGTGCTGTGACCAGGTCGACGCGGTACCGGGTCAGATCCCGCAGCCGCCGGATCGGCCACGGTGGCACGAAGCTGGCGCGCAGCATCTGGCGTTCGGCGACCTTGCACAGCCAGACCGCGTCGAGGACATCGGTCTTGGGTCGACCCGGTAAGTGTTTGACGTCGCGGGCGTTGACCAGCCACGGCTCCAGCCCGTGGGCCTCGAGCAGGTAAAACACCGGTTTCCAGTAATCGCTGGTGGCCTCCATCACCACCCGTTCGATACCGAGTTCCACGAGCCGGTTGGCCAGCTCGGTCAACGACCGGGTCATCGTCGAATGGGTCGTGACTTCCTGCAGCCGGGTCCGGCCGGTACCGGGCAGTCGTACACAGCACACCACCTCGGCTTTGCCGATATCCAGTGCCGCGACCCGGGCGATGATCTGCTCCTCGTCATGGGATTCCTTCAACATCGCCGTTCACCTCCGTTCACCAAACGATGTGTGACTTACGGGGTGGCCGCCCGTGGAATCGCAAGGCGAACAATAAAATCTAATCCGCGTGCTCGAGTGAACGGCAACAGTGAAGGGCCCATAACGCGATCCCAGCGCCCGGCTGAAATACGGCCTTCGAGGACCACGCAGCGACGACGTCGCAAGGCGACCACCCACCCATTTTCACCCCGGAACGGGCGACCCGACAGGGTCATATTGGCTGAAATCGACGTCCAGATTGACCTATAGCCCCGAGAACGGCGGGTTTGGCCAAAAAAGACGTCGATCTCAGCAGCGCCGTTGGAATTTGCCTGAGGCTAACCCGTGAAATCGACGGCGGCGAAGATTAGCATCGCCCTCGCCGCAACCCGAGGAGTGAGCCATGACGGTGACCGACGACTATCTGGCCAACAACGATGCCTATGCCGGCAGTTTCCAGGGTCCGCTGCCGCTGCCGCCGAGCAAACATGTCGCGGTCGTGGCCTGCATGGATGCCCGGCTCGACGTCTATCGCGCGCTGGGGATCAACGAAGGCGAAGCGCATGTCATTCGCAACGCGGGCGGTGTCGTCGCCGAGGACGTGATCCGGTCGCTGGCCATCAGTCAGCGGTTGCTGGGGACTCGGGAGATCATCCTGATCCACCACACCGACTGCGGCATGCTCACCTTCACCGATGACGACTTCAAGCGGGCCATCCAGGAGGACACCGGAATCCGGCCGGCCTGGGCCGCCGAGGCGTTCCCGGACCCGGCCGAGGACGTCCGTCAGTCCCTGCGCCGCATCCAGTCCAGCCCGTTCATCACCCTGACGGAATCGTTACGCGGGTTCGTGTTCGACGTCGCCACCGGCCGCCTCAACGAGGTCGCCGGATAGTCACCGCTTGGCGTGGGCGGTAGCTCCGGTCTCCACCGCAAGCATGAACACCGTCATGTCGGCGATCAGGTTGTCGACGCTGCGCAGTTGCGACGGCTCGTAGTCGTGCAACCAGTCGGCGACCATCTCGAAGAGTCCACCGATGCACGCGACCGCCAGCGGGTGAAAGTCGATGGTGATCTCGTCGCCGACCCCGGCCGCGGCGCGGTTGCGCTGCCACACCGCCTCGACGAACGCGGTCGACGAACGCCGCGTCGCCCGGCGTTGGGCGGCAATCCGCCGGGAGATGCCCGCGGCGTCACCGAAGCCCACCATCATCACGCGGGGATCGTCGACCAGCGCGTGCACGAAGGTGGACAGCAGCCGGTGCACGGTGTCGGCGAGGTCGGCGCCGTCCTCGCAGGCCTGCTGGAACTCCTCGGCTACCGCGTCTTCGATGCGGCCGCCGATCTGGTTGTGTAGCGCCAGGTAGCAGTCCTCTTTGCTGTCGAAGACCTCGTAGAACGCCTTGTTGCCGACGTAGGCGCGCTGACAGATCTCTTCGATGGACGCCTTGGCATAGCCGTCCCGGGCGAACAGCCCGAACGCTGCGTCCAGGATTTGCTCACGGCGCTGGGCGCGGCGCTGCTCGGCGTCCAGTCCGCGGATCTTGCGAGTGCCCAGTGACCCCGACGGCGCCCGGTGCACCTCGGGCCTCTTCGGCCCGGACGAACGGGGAGGAGTGCTCATGGCGCCGCAGTGTAGCCATCCCGCAACGCATCCGATAGGTGCCACGACTGACGTTCGCCAGGAAAATCCACATTGTTAACGGCAAGGACAACTGCAACGACGAGACGGCGCCATTGACAGGCCGCCGTCAGACCCGCATAATTTCCGGTTATGCTCATAAATATGGTCAATTCTACCAACTTAACCGAGTTACTGTGACCTCGGCGGAAGCAACGGCCCCGCTGGCCGGCCACGAAGACGGCGGCCCGGTTCCCGGGCAATACGAGCTCACCCACCTGCGTTCGCTGGAGGCCGAGGCCATCCACATCATCCGCGAGGTGGCCGCCGAGTTCGAGCGCCCGGTGCTGCTGTTCTCCGGCGGCAAGGACTCGATTGTGATGCTGCACCTGGCGGTCAAGGCGTTCCGCCCGGGCCGGCTGCCGTTCCCGGTGATGCACGTCGACACCGGCCACAACTTCGACGAGGTGATCAGCACCCGCGACGAACTGGTCGAGCAGACCGGTGTGCGGCTGGTGGTGGCGTCGGTGCAAGACGACATCGATGCCGGACGGGTCGTCGACAACGGCCCGTCACGCAACCCGCTGCAGACGGTGACCCTGCTGCGCGGAATCCGGGAGAACCGGTTCGACGCGGCGTTCGGCGGCGCGCGCCGCGACGAGGAGAAGGCCCGGGCCAAGGAGCGGGTGTTCAGCTTCCGCGACGAGTTCGGTCAGTGGGACCCCAAGGCGCAACGTCCGGAGCTGTGGAACCTGTACAACGGCCGGCACCACAAGGGTGAGCACATCCGGGTATTCCCGCTGTCGAACTGGACCGAGTTCGACATCTGGTCCTACATCGGCGAAGAGAACATCGCGTTGCCGCCGATCTACTACGCACACCGGCGCCCGGTGTTCCAGCGCGACGGCATGTTGCTGGCCGTGCACGAACACATGCAGCCCCGCCCCGACGAGCCGGTGTTCGACGCGACCGTGCGGTTCCGCACCGTCGGTGACGTCACCTGCACCGGCTGCGTCGAATCGACGGCCGCCACGGTGGAGGAAGTGATCGCCGAGACCGCGGTGTCGCGGCTGACCGAACGCGGCGCGACGCGCGCCGACGACCGCATCTCGGAGGCCGGGATGGAAGACCGCAAACGGCAGGGGTATTTCTGATGTCCGCCGCAACCACGTTACTGCGCATCGCGACAGCCGGATCCGTCGACGACGGCAAGTCCACCCTGATCGGCCGGCTGCTCTATGACTCCAAGGCCGTGATGGAGGACCAGCTGGCCTCGGTGGAGCGCACCTCCAAGGAGCGCGGTCACGACTACACCGACCTGGCGCTGGTCACCGACGGGCTGCGGGCCGAACGCGAACAGGGCATCACCATCGATGTCGCGTACCGCTACTTCGCCACGGCCAAGCGAAAATTCATCATCGCCGACACCCCGGGACACATCCAGTACACCCGCAACATGGTGACCGGGACATCGACCGCGCACCTGGCGATCGTGCTGGTCGACGCCCGGCACGGGCTGCAGGAGCAGTCGCGCCGGCACGCGTTCCTGGCGTCGCTGCTGGGGATTCGCCACATCGTGCTCGCCGTCAACAAGATGGACCTGATCGACTGGGACAAGGCTCAATTCGAGGCGATCCGCGACGAGTTCCACGCCTTCGCCACCCGACTGGATGTACACGACGTCACCACCATCCCGCTGTCGGCGCTGCATGGCGACAACGTGGTGACCAAGTCCGACCGGGCACCCTGGTATGAGGGCCCGGCGCTGCTGAGCCACCTCGAGGAGCTCTACGTCGCCGGGGACCGCAACCTCGTCGACGTCCGCTTCCCGGTGCAGTACGTGATCCGGCCGCAGACCGAGGAGCACCGCGACCACCGCAGCTACGCGGGAACCGTGGCCAGCGGGGTGATGCGTCCCGGCGACGAGGTCGTCGTGTTGCCGACCGGCAAGACCAGCCGGATCACCGCGATCGAGGGGCCGACCGGTCTGGTCGAGGAGGCGTTCCCGCCGATGGCGGTGTCGGTCAGCCTGGCCGACGACATCGACATCTCGCGCGGCGACCTGATCGCCCGGGCGAACAACCAGCCCCGGGTCACCCAGGATTTCGACGCCACCGTGTGTTGGATGGCCGACGCGGCCGCGCTGGAGCCCGGCCGCAACTACATCATCAAGCACACCACGCGCACCACCCGCGCCAAGGTGGTGGCGTTGGACTACCGGTTGGATGTCAACACGCTGCACCGGGACAAGACGGCCACCGCGCTCAAACTCAACGAGCTCGGCCGGATCGCGCTGCGCACCCAGGCGCCGCTGTTGCTCGACGAGTACTCCCGCAACGCCAGCACCGGTTCGTTCATCCTGATCGACCCGGACACCAACGGCACGGTCGCCGCGGGCATGGTGCTGCGCGACACCTCGGCGCGCGCCGCGAGTCCCAACACCATTCGGCACGAGTCGCTGGTCAGCGCCGAGGACCGGCTGTCGCGTGGCCGCACGGTGTGGTTCACCGGGCTGTCCGGGTCGGGGAAGTCCTCGGTGGCGGTGCTGGTCGAGCAGAAGCTGTTGGAGGCCGGCGTGCCGGCCTACGTGCTCGACGGCGACAACCTGCGGCACGGCCTCAACGCCGACCTCGGGTTCTCGATGGCCGACCGCGCCGAGAACCTGCGCCGTCTGGCGCACGTGGCGACGCTGCTGGCCGACTCCGGCCAGATCGTGTTGGTTCCGGCGATCAGCCCGCTGACCGAGCATCGTGAGCTGGCCCGCCAGGTCCACACCGAAGCCGGGATCGAGTTCTTCGAGGTGTTCTGCGACACCCCGCTTCAGGACTGTGAGCGCCGGGACCCCAAGGGCCTCTACGCCAAGGCGCGCGCCGGGGAGATCACCCACTTCACCGGCATCGACAGCCCCTATCAGCGGCCGAAGAACCCGGACCTGCGGCTGACGCCCGATCAGCCCGCCGAGCACCTCGCGCAGCGGGTCGTCGACATGTTGGGTGGGGGCCGGTGAGTGACCACGACCTGGCCGCCACGCTGGCGACCCAGGCCGGAGAGTTGCTGCTGGCAGTGCGCGCCGAGCTGGCCGATGCGAGCCCCGAAGAGCGGAAAGCCGCCGGCGACAAGAGGTCTCATGACCTGCTGATGGCCGAGCTGGCCGCGGCACGGCCCGACGACGCGGTGCTCTCCGAGGAGGGCGTCGACGATCCGGTGCGGTTGCGCGCCCAGCGAGTGTGGATCGTCGACCCGTTGGACGGCACCCGGGAGTTCTCCGAGCTCGACCGGGACGACTGGGCCGTGCATGTGGCGCTGTGGGCCGGGGGCGAGCTGATCGCCGGGGCGGTGGCGCTGCCGGCGCAGGGCGTCACGCTGTCCACCCCCGCGGTGCCGGCGCCGGCGTCGTACACCGGCGCGCCGCGGATCGTGGTGTCGCGTACCCGCCCGCCCGCGGTCGCGTTGGCGGTCCGCGACGCGCTGGAGGGCGAGCTGGTGCCGATGGGCTCCGCGGGAGCCAAGGTGGCCGCGGTGATCCAGGGCCGCGCCGACGTGTACGTGCACGCTGGCGGCCAGTACGAGTGGGATTCGGCCGCACCGGTTGCGGTCGCGCGGGCGGCGGGCCTGCACACATCCCGCATCGACGGGTCCGCGCTGACCTACAACCACGCCGACCCGTTGTTGCCCGATCTGGTGGTGTGCCGCCCCGAATACGCCGGGGCGGTGCTGGCCGCCATCGGCTGATTCCGCGGGCCGGATGGCAGAATCCCCAGCATGCGGATGTCGGCCAAGGCGGAGTACGCGGTGCGGGCGATGGTCCAGCTCGCCACCGTCGATGCCGGCACCCTGGTCAAGACCGACGATCTGGCGCAGGCCCAAGGCATTCCGCCACAATTTCTGGTCGACATCCTGACCGCGTTGCGCACCGATCGCCTGGTGCGCAGCCAGCGCGGCCGTGACGGGGGATACGAGCTGAACCGTCCGCCGACCGAGATCAGCATCGCCGACGTCCTGCGTTGCATTGACGGTCCGTTGGCCAGCGTCCGCGATATCGCGCTGGGCGACCTGCCCTACAGCGGGCCTACCGCGGCGCTGCCCGATGTGTGGCGGGCGCTGCGCGCGAGCATGCGTGCGGTGCTGGAACGAACCACGCTGGCCGATGTGGCCGCCGGTGCGCTGCCGGAGGACGTCGCCCGACTCGCCGACGACTACCGCACCCAGGAACAGCAGCGCGGCCACGGCGGCCCGTCCTGACCGCCGCGGGTCAGGCGCCCGAGCCGTACGGGCGGGTCAGGATCTCCATCGCGTGGCCGGCGGGATCGCGGAAGTACACCCCGCGGCCCCCGTCGCGGTCGTTGATCTCGCCGGGGCGTTGCGCCATCGGGTCGGCCCAGTGCTCGATGCCGCGTGCGGAGATCTTGCCGTAGATGGCGTCGAACTCCTCGTCGGAGACCAGGAACGCGTAGTGCTGCGGCCGGATCTCGTCGTCGTCGGGCATCTCGGCGTAGTCGAGGCTGGCGTCATGGTCGAGACCGACCACCATGAAGCGGCCGAAGGGTTGTGGGTCGGGCAGGCCGAACAGTTCGGCGAGGAAGGCGGCCGACTCCTGCTTGTCGCGGGCGGCGACGATGGTGTGGTTGAAGGAAATGCTCATTCCTCCAGTGTGCCCGGCCGCCAGCGAGCCGGCCCCCGTCCGCCGAGCGTGAAGGTAGGTTCACGCTCGGACCCTCAGCCTCAAGTGATCGCTGCAACACCGACTTGGAGGGTGTTGCGCGATGGGGTTTCGGGAGGCTGGTTCGCATCGGGTGCGGGTGCCAGCAACGGCACGTGACCGGTTTTGGGAGGCGTTGGGCTCGGGGTTGTCGAGGACGGCTGCTGCCACCCGGGCGGGGGTCTCTCATACGACGGGCCTGAAGTGGGCCAGCGCTGGTGGCTACCGCGCTACCAGCAAGTTTTCTGGCATCCGCTACTCGCCGGCCGCGCGTGAGGCGTTCTGGGAGGCGATGAACTCGGGGGCCACTGTGGTCGGGGCCGCGGTGATCGCCGGCGTGTCGCAGCCCGCGGCAACCCGCTGGGTGAAAAAGGCTGGCTATGTGCCTTTGACCCCGCTGCCTGCTGATTACGAGTCCGCCGCAGATCCCGAGTCCGACGACGACGCGGGCCCGGATGGGCCGATGTCGTTCGCCGAGCGTTGCCGCCTGGAGCAGCTGCTGCAGGCCGGTACGTCACCGGCCGAGGCGGCGTGCCTGTTGGGGCGGCATCGGTCCACGGTCTGT
>NZ_JCALCW010000037.1:0-53481 GCF_059812545.1 Mycobacterium sp. NGS50 | reverse complement strand
GCTTTTCGGAGGCCAGGCTGGTCAGCGAGATGGTGTCCATGGTCAAGTCCTTCCGTTGGCGGATCGGCCGTCAGCTGGATAGTAGGAGTATCCCGGCCGCTAACAAGCTGAACATCTTGATCGCCTCAAGACCCACGTAGTAGTAGTGGCCGTGCGATCGGGGGCCTTCGGCTCCGGCGAGCACGCGATCGGATCGCCGATTCAACCGGGGACGCACCACCACCAATTGAACGGCCAGCGCCGCAACGGCGATCGCGTAGGCGACCAGTGCCGCCGTCGACGGCGGCCGCAGCACGACAGCCACCGCCAGCACCACCGCGAAGACGAGCTCGATGCGGTTCAGCGCCCGAAACACCAGCCGGCCGATACCCAACCCGACCTGCAAGGTCACACCGGGCGCCCGAAACTTCAACGGCGCCTCCAGAAATGAGATCGCCGCGACCATGCCCAGCCAGACGAAGACGACGGCTATCCCGACGCCCTGCGCGGTGCTCACCGGGCGCCTCCCTTCACCATCGACAGGTGGGCCAGGCACAGGTCCGGTTCGACGAACGCGTCGAGTCGATCCACGGCGACCGGGGCCTGCCAGGATTCCAGCGCGCCCTGCATCAGACCCAGATGAATCGGGCAGATCACGTTCCTGCGGGTGTCGGCAAGCTCCAGGAACGGGCAGTGCCGCAGCCCGACCTGCTGCTCCCCGGCGACGTCACGACGTTCCGGCGCGAACCCGAGTTCGTCGAGCAGGTCGACCAGATGGTCGATCGATTCCTCGGCCTCGGCCGGAGCCGACCGGGCATTCGGCGCGTCGAGCCGCTGACCCCAGGCCCGGCCCGCGGCGAGCGCCTTGGTACTGGGATCCTGGTCAGCCGCCAGGCCGATGGACAGAATCTCGGCCAGCAATTGATAACTGCGCGGGCCGCCGGGGTCCATCTGGCGAACCGGACGAAACATCAGCGCGGGCCGCCCGGGGCCCTGGTGATCGCGTTCGGCATGCTCCACCCGGCCTTCACCGAGCAGGGTATCCAGGTGGAAACGGACGGTGTTGGGATGCACACCCAGCGCCTCGGCGACCTGGTTGATGCTCATCGGCGCGGACGCGGCCTTCAACACCCGCAGGACGTCGAGACGACGGCCAGCGGATTCACTGGTTGCCTTGGCGATCTCCATCACCCTTCCTCCGCGTCCCCTCTAGGCAGATTAGCCACCAGCGGGGTGTCGACGCCCAGCGGACCGATTTTGGCGGCACCACCGGGCGATCCCAACGGTTGGTCGCGGCCCGGCAGGGTCTCCGCGAAGAAGGCCGCGTTGTCGGCCTGGTAGGGCTGCAGATCCTCGGGCAGGTCGTCCTCGTAATAGATCGCCTCGACCGGGCAAACCGGTTCGCACGCCCCGCAATCCACGCACTCGTCGGGGTGGATGTACAAGGCACGGCCACCCTCGTAGATGCAGTCCACCGGACATTCCTCCACGCAGGACCGGTCCATCACATCCACACACGGCTTGCCGATCACGTACGTCATGCGTTGGAGTTTACACAAGCTATATTGTAAAAACTAGCAGGTTTGGTTACCCTAAGGACCTACCCTCGGCGGTAGCGGCGACAGACAGGAGCGGCAATGAGCGACGGCGAACTCGATGTGCGGGAACTACGCAAGCCGGACAAACACCCGACGATCTTCGCCCGCTACACCAAATTGGGTGTCGGAGAGTCGTTCGTGCTAGTCAACAACCACGACCCGAAGCACCTGCGCGACGAATTCGACGTCGATCACCCCGGTAGCTACGGCTGGGAGTACCTGGAGCGCGGCCCGGTCTGGCGGATCCGGATCAGCAAGCTGACCGCTACCCCGCTGCCGCGGATTCTGGTGAACACCGCGGCCCTGGCCGAGGCGGAGGCCGACATCACCGGGGCGGCGTGGAAGCTGCAACTGCGGGATCGGGATCTGGACTCCAACCTGATCGCACTGCCGCCCGGCGGCGGTATCGGGGAGCACACCGGCGCCGATGTCGACGTGCTGATCCACGTGCTGGCGGGCAGCGGGGAGCTCACCACCGAGCAGGGGGTGATCGAGTTGCAGCCCGGCGCACTGCTGTGGCTGCCACGGCTGTCCCGGCGACAGCTATCCGCCGGACCGGACGGGTTGCGGTATCTGACCGTGCACCAGCACCGGGAGATCGGCGGGCTGATGCCAACAGTGAGGCAGGCGATCTGATGACCGACACCACGTTGCCGTCCGGCGGTCGCGCCGACGAAGACATGCAGGGCCACTGGATCCTCGCCCGGCTCGGCAAACGCGTGCTGCGCCCCGGCGGCATCGAGCTGACCCACACCCTGCTCGGCCGGGCTCGGCTGACCGACGCCGACGTGTTGGAGTTGGCGCCGGGCCTCGGCCGCACAGCAACCGAGATCCTGGACCACCGCCCGCGCTCGTATGTCGGCGCCGAACAGGACCCCGACGCGGCCCGGCTGGTCGAGGGGATCGTGTCCGGACACGGCGGGAGCGTGCGGGTCGCCGACGCACAGGACACCGGACTGCCCGACGCCAGTCGCGACGTCGTCGTCGGCGAAGCCATGCTGACGATGCAGGGCGCAAAAGCCAAGGGCGCCATCGTCGCCGAGGCGGCGCGGGTGCTGCGTCCGGGTGGCCGCTACGCCATCCACGAACTCGCGTTGACCCCGGATTCGCTGTCCGACGACATCAAGACCGATGTCCAACAGGCGCTGGCCCGCTCGATCAAGGTCAACGCCCGCCCGCTGACGATCGCCGAATGGACGCGGCTGCTGGCCGATCACGGCCTCGTCGTCGACCAGATCGAAACCGCCCCGATGGCGCTGCTGCAGCCCCGGCGGCTGATCTCCGACGAGGGCCTGCTGGGTGCGCTGCGGTTCGCGAAAAACCTGCTCATCCAGCACGACGCCCGACGCCGCGTGCTCACCATGCGCGGAGTCTTCCGCAAATACCGCAGGGAGTTGGCCGCGGTCGCGATCGTCGCGCACAAGCCCTGACGTTCGTTGCACCGAAATTGCACACAGGTACCCGCCTCTCGAACTTCTCGTACCTAGACGCAATCTCGCGGCAGTAGGCGCCCGCCCGTATCGTCGGACCGAACGGTTCACCACGGGAGGAGCGACGAGATGCCCCAGGACTACCAGGATTTCCCGAGTCTTCGATTGGAGCGGGGCGGCCACGGGGTGCTTCATCTGGTCCTGGACGCACCCGGGCTCAACGCGGTCGGTCCGCAGATGCACCGCGACCTGGCCGACGTCTGGCCGGCAATCGACCGCGACGACGAGGTGCGCGCGGTACTCGTGCGTGGTGAGGGTAAGGCGTTTTCGGCCGGCGGCAGCTTCGATCTGATCGACGAGACCATCGGTGACTACGCCGGGCGGATCCGCATCATGCGCGAAGCCCGCGACCTGGTGCTCAACATGGTCAACTTCTCCAAGCCGGTGGTGTCGGCGATCCGCGGCCCGGCCGTGGGGGCCGGCCTGGTGGTGGCGTTGCTGGCCGATATCTCGGTCGCCGGGCGCGGTGCCCGGATCATCGACGGCCACACCAAACTGGGGGTGGCCGCCGGCGATCACGCCGCGATCTGCTGGCCGCTGCTGGTCGGCATGGCCAAAGCCAAGTACTACCTGTTGACCTGCGAGCAGGTGCTCGGCGAGGAGGCCGAACGGATCGGGCTGGTGTCCAAGTGCGTTGACGACGACGAGGTGCTCGACACCGCCACCCAGATCGCGGAGAACCTGGCGCAGGGAGCGCAGCAGGCGATCCGGTGGACCAAGCACAGCCTCAATTACTGGTACCGGATGTTCGCGCCGGCCTTCGAAACGTCGCTGGGGCTGGAGTTCATCGGGTTCGGCGGGCCCGATGTCGTCGAAGGGCTGGCCGCCAACCGGGAGAAGCGACCGCCGCGGTTCACCCCGTGACCGGTCCGTCGAGTTCGTCGAACACCCGCTGGGCGACCCGGAACGCCGAGTTGGCGGCCGGCACACCGCAGTAGACGGCGGACTGCAGCAGCACCTCTTTGATCTCGTCGCGGGATAACCCGTTGCGCAACGCACCCCGCAGGTGCAACGCGAGTTCGTCGTGGTGGCCGCCGGCGACGAGCGCAGTCACCGTGATCATCGACCGGCTGCGCCGGTCCAGGCCGGGGCGTGTCCACACGCCGCCCCAGGCGAATTCGGTGATGAACGCCTGAAACTCGCGGGTGAAGTCGCTGGCCTGCGCCTCCGCGCGCTCGACATGCGCATCGCCGAGCACCTCGCGCCGTACCGCCCGGCCGTCGTCGTAGTGATCCATAGCGGTCCAGCCTGCCCGCCCCGCCGGGCGCGGCCACCGCCGGGTCAAGTAGTACTGGTCAGTACCGCCTCTGCGGTTCTATGGTGGGCGCTGTGACTGAGCTTGTCGATCCCGCTACCAACGCCTCGCCGTGGTCGCCCCGCGAGGCGGAATTGCTGGCCGTGACATTGCGGCTGCTACAGGAGCACGGATACGACCGGTTGACCGTGGACGCGGTCGCGGCGGAGGCCCGCGCCAGCAAGGCCACCGTGTACCGGCGTTGGCCCTCGAAGGCCGAACTGGTGCTGGCCGCGTTCACCGAGGGCATCCGCCAAGTCGCGGTTCCACCCGAAACGGGGACGTTGCGAGGCGATCTGATGCAGCTCGGGGACGTGATACGGCAACAGACCCAGCAACACGCAAGCACGATTCGCGCCGTGCTGGTCGAGGTGTCGCGGAATCCGGCACTCAATGACGCGATGCAGGGTCAGTTCATCCAGCAGCGCAAGGCCCTGCTCCGCCACATCTTCGGGCAGGCTGTCGATCGCGGCGAGATAGCGGCCGAGGCGATCAACGACGAGCTCTGGGATCTGCTGCCCGGCTACCTCATCTTCCGGTCGATCATCCAGGGCCAGCCCCCTACCCGGCAGACCGTCCAACTGCTGGTCGATGACGTCATCATGCCCAGTCTGACGCGCCCCTTGTGACAGTACGGTCCAGTACCGTATTGTGAGGCGATCGGTCCTCGGACGTGTACTGGAGCCCCGGTCGCGCCGGGACGGTCTGTTCACCGGCGTCGAAAGGCTAGCGGGTGCAGAAGTTTTCGGTGATTCGCCTGATACGACGTGGGTGGATGGTGTTGGTCGCGGTGGCCGTCGTCGCGGCGGCGGGCGGCGCTGTCTATCGGCTGCACGGCATCTTCGGCTCGCAGGCCGACGCCTCGGCCGAGGGAGGCATCGCCAACGAGATCAAGCCGTTCAATCCCAAACACATCACCCTTGAGGTCTTCGGCGACCCCGGCGCGGTGGCCACCATCAACTATGTGGACATCAAGGTCGAGCCGAAGCAGATCCTCGACGCTCCGCTGCCCTGGTCGCTGACCATGGTCACCACCCAGCCGGGGGCGTTCACCAACCTCGTTGCCCAGGGCAACGGCAGGTCACTGGGCTGCCGGATCACCGTCGACGACGAGGTCAAAGACGAAAGGGTCGTCGCGCAAGTGAACGCCTACACCTACTGCCTGGTGAAGTCGGCATGACCGACGAAATCACGCGGCGACCCCGGTCGGTACATGCGCTGCGCCGCCTGGCGGTGCCGATCGTGTTGATCTGGATCGGCCTGGCCGCCGTCACCAACATCTTCGTGCCGAACCTCGAGGAGGTCGGCAAGGCCCACAATGTGGCGCAAAGCTCCCCCGATTCGCCCTCGCTGAAGGCGATGCTGCGGATGGGCAAGGTTTTCCAGCAGTTCGACTCCGACAGCGCGGCCATGGTTGTGCTGGAGGGTGAGCAGCCGCTCGGCGACGAGGCGCACCGCTACTACGCCACCCTGGTGCACAACATCGAGCAGGACACCACCCATGTTCAGCATGTCGAGGACTTCTGGGGAGACCCGCTGACCGCGGCAGGTTCGCAAAGCAACGACGGCAAAGCCGCCTACGTCCAGGTGTATCTGGCCGGCAACCAGGGTGAGGCGGAGTCCATCGCGTCGGTGGATGCGCTGCGCCACATCGTGGAGAACACGCCACCGCCACAGGGAATCAAGGCCTACGTCAGTGGCGCGGCACCGCTGATCACCGATCAGTTCGAAGTCGGCAGCGAAGGCATTCTGAAGGTCACCCTGGTCACGCTGGTGGTGATCCTGCTGATGTTGTTCTCCGTCTATCGATCGGCGTTCACCACGATCATGACGCTGGTCGTCGTGCTGGTCGAGTTGGCCGCGGCACGCGGAATCGTTGCGTTTCTGGCGAACTCCGGGTTGATCGGGCTGTCGACCTATTCGACGAATCTGCTGACCCTGCTGGTGATTGCGGCGGGCACCGACTATGCGATCTTCTTCCTCGGCCGCTATCACGAGGCCCGGCTCGCCGGGGAGGACCCCGAAACCGCCTTCTACACCATGTATCACGGGACGTCCCATGTGATCTTGGGGTCCGGGCTGACGGTGGCCGGGGCGGTGTTCTGCCTGCAATTCACCCGACTGCCGTACTTCCAGAGCCTGGGAATTCCCGCCGCGTCCGGAATTCTGGTCGCGCTGGTGGCCGCACTGACCCTGACGCCCGCGGTGATCACCATCGGTAGTCGTTTCGGCCGATTCGAGCCCAAGCGCGCGATGCGCACCCGGGGGTGGCGGCGGGTGGGCACCGCGATCGTCCGCTGGCCGGGCCCGGTCCTGGTGGCGACGTGTGCGGTCGCCGCGATCGGCCTGCTCGCCCTGCCCGGCTACCAGACGAGCTACGACGCGCGGGAGTACATGCCCGCCACCTCCCCGGCCAACATCGGATACGAAGCGGCGGACCGGCACTTCTCACAGGCCCGGCTCAACCCCGAGCTGCTGATGGTCGAGGCCGATCACGACATGCGCAATCCGGCCGACATGCTGGTGATCGATCGGATCGCCCGCGCCGTCTTCCATTTGCCCGGGATATCCCAGGTGCAGGCGATGACGCGGCCGCTGGGAACGCCGATCGAGCACACCTCGATACCGTTTCAGATCAGCGCCGGCAACATCGGCAACGTCGAGAACCTGACCTATCAGAAGAATCGGGCCGACGATCTGCTGGTCCAGGCCGGCGAGCTGCGCAAGACCATCGACATCCTCAATCAGCAACTCGCCCTGCAGCAGCAGCTCGCCGGCGCCACCCACGACGAGACGCAGAGCTTCCACAACACGATCGACACCATCACCCAATTGCGGGACAGGATCGCGAACTTCGACGACTTCTTCCGGCCGGTGCGCAACTACTTCTACTGGGAACCGCACTGCTACGACATCCCGGTGTGCTTCGCGTTCCGGTCCGTCTTCGACACCATCGACGGCATCGACCAACTCACCGAACAGTTCCAGAACCTGACCGCCAGTCTGGACAAGCTCGATGCCATCCAACCGCGGCTGGTGTCGCTGCTGCCCGAACAGATCGCCAGCCAGCAGAAGAATCTGGACCTGGTGCTGTCCAACTACGCCACCAACTCCGGGATCAACGCTCAGGCCCGGGCCATGACCGACAACCCGACCGCGCTGGGACAGGCGTTTGACGCCGCCAAGATCGACGACTCGTTCTACATGCCGCCGGAAGCGTTCGACAACCCCGAATTCAAGCGCGGCATGAAGCTGTTCTTCTCCCCCGACGGCAAGGCCACCCGGATGATCATCTCCCATGACGTGGATCCGGCCACCCCCGAAGGTATCTCGAGCATCGACCCGATCCGCAACGCTGCCCGTGACGCGGTCAAGGGCACCATCTTGTCCGGTGCCAAGCTCTATCTGGCCGGCACCGGCGCCACCTACAAGGACATTCAGGACGGCGCCAAGTACGACCTGATGATCGCCGGGATCGCCGCGCTGAGCCTGATTCTGCTGATCATGATGATCATCACGCGCAGTCTGGTTGCCGCACTGGTCATCGTCGGGACGGTGGCGCTGTCGCTGGGCGCCTCATTCGGGTTGTCGGTGCTGGTCTGGCAGGACCTGCTCGGCATCAAGCTGTACTGGATCGTGCTGGCGCTGTCGGTCATCATCCTGTTGGCGGTGGGTTCCGACTACAACCTGCTGTTGATCTCACGGTTCAAGGAGGAGATCGACGCCGGGTTGAAGACCGGCATCATCCGGGCGATGGCCGGTAGCGGCGCGGTGGTCACCTCGGCCGGTCTGGTGTTCGCCGCCACCATGTGCGCGTTCGTGGTCAGCGATTTGCGCATCCTGGGCCAGGTCGGCACCACGATCGGGCTGGGACTGCTGTTCGACACGCTGATCGTGCGGTCGTTCATGACGCCGTCGATCGCGGCGCTGCTCGGCCGCTGGTTCTGGTGGCCGCAGGTGGTGCGTCCCCGTCCGGCCAGCCAGATGCTGCGCCCGTTCGGGCCGCGGCGCCTGGTCCGGGAACTGCTGCTGGCGGAACCTGAACCCAACCGGCGGTGACGGCGGGACGACTACCGGGCAGAGCCAGGCAGAGCCCGGTCTAGCGCGATGCGGCGGCCGCGCGTCCCGTTGTGACCACCCGCCGCGCCCGCTCCAGCGTCTCGTCGATCAACACGTCCGTCACACCGGAATAGGTTGGTGACGGCGGCTTTCCGACGAATTCGGCGATCGCGCGCTGTTCGCCGAGCGCCTCAGCGCTGGCCAGGTTCTGCGCCATGCGCTCGGGGTGCACCTGCAGGCCGGCCACCAGTTCTCGGCATTGCGAGCCGGCGACGACGCTGCGCCGGGCCAAGATTCGCAGGGTGTCCCACTCGACGTGCCAGGCGCCGTCGGGGCGTTCGTCGTTGGCCAGTGCGGCGGCGGTGTGCAGGGCGGCCGCCAGCGGTGGCGCGGCGATGGCCGCCCGCCGGATCAGGATGGACAGTATCGGGTTGTGCTTGTCGGGGATGGTCGACGACCCGCCCCTGTTGCCCGACTCGCTGAGTTCGCCGATCTCCGGGCGGGCCAGGGTGACCACATCGGAGGCGATATGCCCCCAGGCGTCGGTGCAGCCCAGCAGTGCGTCGGCCGCGGCCGTCACCGGGGTGCGCGTGGTGTGCCAGGGGCGCCGCTCCGGCAATCCCAGGATTCCCGCGGTGTGGCGCACTATCTGCTGGGTGACCTCGGCGGCATCACCGGGGCACCCGCGCAGGGCGGCCAATTCCGTTATTGCCGCACGTGTTCCGACCGCGCCGCCGATCTGGACGGGAGTCTCCAGCGCGGCCAGTCGTTCGTGGGCGTCGATGACACCGTCGAGCCAGCCGGCCGCCTTGGCCCCGAACGTCGTGGGCGCCGCATATTGGGTCAGGGTGCGCGCCACCATCGGAGTCCCGCGGTGCGCGCCAATCAGTGCCGACAGCGCCGAAACCTGCTCGGCCAGCTGTGATATCAGCGTCACCACCACTGTGCGCAGCGTGGTCATCAGGGCGGTGTCGAGAACGTCCTGACTGGTCAGACCGCGGTGGATCCAGCCGCTCACGTCGGGTGTCGCGCGCTCGCGCAGCAGTGCGACCAACCCGATCACCGGGTTGCCGCCGTCTTCCGCGATCTGCGCCAGCAGGTCGCCGTCGCCCGGACCGATCAGCGGCCTCAGGTCGGCGCCCGCGCATCCCGGCGGCGCCACGCCGGCGTCGGCCAGCGCCGTCAGCCAGGCGGATTCGACCGCGACCATCGTCTCGAGCAGCGTCGCATCGGTCATCAAATCTGCGGCGCGCTGTTCGCCCGGCCACAGCAGGTTGTTCATCACGCCTCCCTGGCAAAAGCCAAAAACACCGTCTCGTCCGGTCCTTGCAGGTGGATGTCGAAGCGGTAGCCGGCCGGATCGTCGATGCAGATCAGGGTTTCACGTCGATCCGGAGCCAGGTCACCCAGCAGATCGTCCGATGCGCCCGGCAGGTAGGCGCGGGTGAACAGTACGTCCAGCAGTCCCCGCGCGAAGACCGCCAATGCGAAGAACGCCGGCCGACGGCCCGGTGCCAGCGTGGTGAACGAGTAGCGTCCGTCGATGTCCGTGGCGCATCTCCCCCAGCCGGTGAAGGCGCCGCCGCGGTGCAGCGATCCCTTCTGCTGCACGATGTTTCCGCTGGGGTCGGGCTGCCACAGTTCGACCAGGGCGTCGGGAACGCCGACCCCGGCCCCGTCGTACACCGTTCCGTGCAGCCGGATCGCACCGGGATCCGAGGCACCGACCAGGCTGCTGGCATCGGGATAGGGCAGCGCGCAGTGGAAGAACGGGCCGACCGTCTGACCCGGGCTGGCGTGATCAGACATGCCGATCCCCCGGGTCGGGCCAGGTCCGTCGGCTTCCGGACAGCACGATGTCCCAGCGGTAGCCGGTGGCGTACTCGGGCTCGGTCACGCCGTGGTCGTATCCGGCGATCAGCCGGGCGCGGGCGGCAGGGTCGATGATCGATTGGCAGATCGGGTCCAGTCCGATCAGCGGATCGCCCGGAAAGTACATCTGGGTGACCAGGCGCTGGGTGAATGCGGTCCCGAAGATCGAGAAATGGATGTGCGCCGGGCGCCAGGCGTTGCCGTGGTTACGCCATGGGTAGGGCCCGGGCTTGATGGTGACGAACCGGTAGCTGCCGTCCGACGCGGTCAGGCACCGTCCCGTGCCGGTGAAGTTCGGGTCGATCGGCGCCGGGTGTTGGTCGCGTTCGTGCCGGTAGCGCCCGGCGGCGTTGGCCTGCCAGACCTCCACCAGCTGGCCGGCGACCGGCCGGCCGGCGCCGTCGAGGATCCGCCCGGTCACGATGATGCGCTCCCCGATCGGTTCACCGGCATGCCCGGCGGTCAGGTCGGCGTCCCGCGGTTCGACGTCGCCGTCTCCGAAACACGGCCCGTACCGCTCGATCTCCTCCGGATCGACCGATACCAGCGGCGATTCGGGATGACGCAGGCGGCTGCTGCGGTACGGCGGGTAGTTCAGCCGCGACTGTGTCCTGGCGCGATCCACGTGGTGCAGCGCGGAGATGTGGGCGATCTCCGCGCTGATCTCACGCTGGGACGCCGCCGGATCCGGTGCAACCATACGGCTGACGCTAGCCCTGGTAGACCGTCGAGACCCAGGGTTGCGTGCAGAATCGCCGCTGCGCGGTGTCCGGGTCGACGCCGGCAGCCCGCAGTGTGGCGCTCTGGTCACCGGCGCTCAGCGCGCACAGGGTGTTGCCGTTGCGCACCCGGTCCCGCGTACGCGGGGCGTCCCCGGCGACCTCGACATCCAGTCCGGCCACGGTGGTCAGCTTGTCGTCCACCCATCGATACAGCGAGACCACCCCCGATACCGCGCTGGAGTGTGCGTAGAGGCCGAAGAAACCTTCCGGGGTCTGATAGAAACGCCGCTGCCCGAACATCTCACCGGCGCGGACGAATTGCTGCGAGCTCTTGGCCAGGCGCCACACCGCCATCGGCTCGCCGCCGGTGCCACCGCGGTCGGTGACCACCAGCAGTTCGGGTGTGCCGTCCCGGTCGATGTCGGCCAACAGCGGCAACACACCGGTCTGGCCGATGGCTTCGGAGGATTCCCGAAATCTCTGCGTGGACACCCCATCGCTCCACCGGGTGAACGACCAGGCCGGGTCGCTCGATACCTCCAGGGCCGTGTCGGTCGTGGGCCGCAGCTGGCAACGGATGTGCTGCTCCGCCAGGTCTTGGCCGTAGTCGAGGCTGACCGTGTTGCAATCCGGGGCCGTCGGGTCAGCGGCGGCAGGCCCGGCCATCATTGCCAGCAACGCGATCGAAACCGCAGCGCAGCGACCGAACATTCAACCCCCTCCGTCGTTGCTGGTGGCTATCGATTATCTCGTGCTCGGGTGCACCCTGTGGGTCGGTTGACCACATCACCGCCGTCGGGCATTCTCTAATCATCAGAGTATTGTTCTGCTTAGCAGATAATTGGAGCTTGCGTGACCAACCTCGATCGCGTCCTCGCCGACGTTCGGCGCGGGATGATCCCGGCCCACATCTACAACGACGCCGAGATCTTTGCGCTGGAAAAGGAGCGGTTGTTCAGCCGGGCGTGGATGTTCGTGGCCCACGAATCCGAGATCCCGTCCGACGGCGACTACGTCGTGCGCCGGGTCCTCGACGATTCATTCATCCTGACCCGCGGCGCGGACGGCTCTGTGCGCGGCTTGTTTAACATGTGCCTGCACCGCGGGATGCAGGTGTGCCGCGCCGAGATGGGCAACGCCTCCAACTTCCGGTGCCCCTACCACGGCTGGACGTATCGCAACGACGGTCGCCTGGTGGGCTTGCCGTTTCACCGTGAGGCCTACGGCGGTGAGGACGGATTCGCCAAGGACGGCCAGGCGCTGCTGCCGGCGCCGAACCTGGACAGCTACAACGGGCTGATCTTCATCAGCCTGGATCCCAACGCCCCGCCGCTGGCCGAGTACCTCGGCGACTTCCGGTTCTATCTGGACTACTACACCAAGCAAAGCCACACCGGCCTGGATGTCCGCGGTCCTCAGCGTTGGCGGATCAAGGCCAACTGGAAGATCGGCGCGGAGAATTTCGCCGGCGACATGTACCACACCCCGCACACGCATACCTCGGTCGTCGAGATCGGCTTGTTCCGAGAACCAAAGGCGCACAAGCGTAAAGATGGCGCCACCTACTGGGCCGGGCGAGGCGGCGGGACCACTTACAAGCTGCCGGACGGTACCTTCGAGGAGCGGATGCGCTACGTGGGGTATCCCGACGACATGATCGCCAGGGCCGGTGAACTGTGGTCTCCCGAACAGCAACGCATGGTCGGTGAGGACGGGTTCATGGTGTCGGCGGCATCCTGCTTTCCCAACCTGAGTTTCGTGCACAACTGGCCCAAGGTCGACGACGGTCCCAGTAGCGACGCCGTGCTCCCCTTCATTTCGATCCGGTTGTGGCAGCCGATCAGCGCCAACGAGACCGAGGTGTGCTCATGGTTCGCGGTCGACGCCGACGCCCCCGACGAGTTCAAACGCAAGTCCTACCAGGCCTATTTGATGTGCTTCGGGTCAACCGGGATGTTCGAGCAGGACGATGTGGAGAACTGGGTGTCGCTGACCAACACGGCCGGTGGAACCATGGCGCGCCGGTTGCTGCTCAACAGCCGGATGGGGCTGCTGCACGACGACAGTCCCGTGGTGGACACGTTGTCCCCGCAGGCATTTCACGGCCCGGGACGCGCCCAGGTCGGTTACAACGAACACAACCAGCGCGCCCTGCTGCGGCTGTGGGCCGATCACCTGGAGACGCCGTGAAGCCCTTGCCCTGCTTGCCTTTCAGCGACACCCGACACCTTGAGGCGCACCAGTTCCTGGTCGACGAAGCCTATCTGTTGGACGCGCAGGACTACGAGGACTGGCTGGACACGTTGACCGAGGACATCCGCTACCTCATGCCGGTGCGCGTCACCACTGCGCTGGGCGCCGGTTTCGACACCTCGCCCGGGATGGCACATTTCGACGAGAACAAGTATGCGCTGCAGCGCCGGGTGGCCCGGTTCCGCACCGAGCACGCCTGGACGGAGGACCCGCCGTCGCGGCTGCGGCATTTCATCACCAACGTGCGCACGTTCGCCGACGGTGGTCCCGACCAGCTGAGCGTGCAGTCCGCCGAGTTGCTGTTCCGCAGCCGCGGCGACGTCAACGAAGCGGCGCTGGTGTCGTGCGGCCGCGACGATGTGCTGCGTCGCGAGGACGGGCGGTGGAAGTTGGCCGGCCGGACCATCACCGTCGACGAGTCGGTGCTGCGGATGCAAAACCTGGCGGTGTTCCTGTGAACGACCACGACCTGACGATCGCCAACGAGTTCACCGAAGTGGTGGTGCGCCGGGTGGATACTCGTAACGGATCGCGGCTGCTGATCATCGCACCCAAGTCGGGGCGGTCGATCAGCCTGGACGCTCTGGAGGTCGAGGCGTTGACGTGGCAGAACGCCCGCACGTTGGCGGCGATGGTCGGTGCCGTCAACGCTCCCCTTTTGCCGGACGACGCGGCGTGACCGGCTGGCTGGCGGGTAAGCGGGCCCTGCTGGTCGGCGCCGGGTCCGGCATCGGGCGTGCCGTGGTCGACGCCTTCCTCAACGAGGGCGCCGACATCGCTGTGCTGGAACGTGATCCGGACAAATGTGCGGCATTGCGCGAGGACGCTCCCGGTGTGGCGGTGGTGCAGGGCGACGCCACGACCCGCGACGCCAATCAGACGGCGGTGGCCGCTGCAATCGATGCGTTCGGCGGACTCGACACGCTGGTGCACTGCGTCGGCGTCTTCGACTTCTACCGGGGCGTCGCCGATATCGACGCCGCCGATCTGCCGGCGGCGTTCGACGAGATGTTTCACACCAACGTGCTCAGCGCCCTGCTGTCCGTGCAGGCCGCCCTGCCGGCGCTGCGGAACCAGGCCGGATCCTCGATCGTGTTGACCGAGTCGACCTCGTCGTTTCATCCCGGCCGCGGCGGGGCGCTGTATGTCGCGTCGAAGTTCGCGGTGCGGGGGCTGGTGGCCACGCTGGCACACGAACTGGCCCCGGCGATCCGGGTCAACGGTGTTGCGCCGGGCGGCACGCTGAACACCGACCTGCGCGGCCTGAACAGCCTCGGCCTGCGCGACACCCGACTCGACGACACCCCCGACCGGGCCGCCGACCTGGCCGCCCGTACCCCGTTGCAGGTCGCCCTGTCGGGGGCCGACCATGCCTGGAGTTACGTGTTTCTCGCCTCGGACCGATCCCGTGGCATCACCGGCGACACCATTCATCCCGACGGGGGTGTGCATGGCGTTCGATGACGAGCGTGAGTTGCTGGCTGTGGCGTGCCGGGTGGCGGCGAATCGCGGGCTTGTCGACGGCATGTTAGGACACCTGAGTCTGCGGATCGACGACGACCGGCTGCTGATCCGCTGCCGCAGCGACGCCGACACCGGGGTGGCCTTCACCCGGGCCTCCGACATCCGGCTGGTCGGATTCGACGGATCGCCGGGCGCGGCCGGCGAACTCGACGGCTACCGGGTCCCCAACGAACTACCGATCCACAGCGAAACCCTGCGGTCCGCACCCGAGTACCGGGCCGTCGCCCACCTGCACCCGCCGTCCGTCGTCGCCGCCGATCTGGCCGGCATCACGCTGCGACCCTGCTACGGAGCGTTCGACATTCCCGGCGCCTGGCTGGCCCGCGGCGGCGTGCCGGTATACGAGCGCGCGGTGCTGATCCATAACCGCGACTTGGGGCAACAGATGGTCGCCGCCATGGATGGACGACCCGTCCTGATCTGTCGAGGACACGGAATCGTCAGTGCCGCCGCAAGTGTGCAGCAAGCTGTGCTGCAGGCGATCGGCTTAGACCGATTAGCACGGATGTCCCTGGCGGTGCGAGCCGCCGGCGGAACGCTGCGCGAGATCGACGAGGCGGATTGGGCGGACCTACCGGATCTGGGTGTCGGATTCGCCGTCGATGCGGCATGGCGCCACGAAGTGGCCCGGCTTGGTCAGGCGAGCTGATCGGCTATCTCGGCGGCGGATTCGGTCAACTCCGCGGCCACCCGCGGGTAGTCCGCCTCGGCCAGTCGGTGCAGCGGAGCCGCGGCGTTCAGGGCCAGCCGCAGCCCTGGTGCCCGCGTCGGGACCGCGACAGCGACCGAGGCGACGCCTTCTTCGCTTTCCTCCCGGTTGGTGGCATACCCGCGGTTGCGGATCAGCGAAAGCTGCTCCAACAGTTGTGTTCTACGGGCGATCGAGTGCTCGGTGACCTTCTGAAGCTGCTCAGCGGGCAGGAGCCGGTCCAGCTCCGGTTCGGTCAACTGAGCCAGCATCGCCTTGCCGGTCGAGGTGCAGTGCGCCGGCATACTGCGACCCAACCGGGACGCGACACGCACGGCCGCCGGTCCCTCGACCGCGGCGACAAAGCGCACGTTGGAGCCGTCGAGCACACCGAGGTGCACGGTCTCCCGCAACCGTTCGCTGAGCTCGCGCAGCACCGGACCGGCCACCCGCGGAATGTCGAGGCGACCGAACACCGCGAACGCCACACCCGTCAGGGCGGGTCCGGGTCGGTAGACCTTCGACGCCGGGTCTTGGCGGACGAAGCCACGGTAGGCCAGCATCGCCAACAGCCGGTGCGCCGTCGATGACGCCACCCCCAGATACCGGGTGGCGTCGGTCAACCGGATCTCGGGTTGGTCGCCCAGCAGCAACAGCAACTTCAACGCGTTGTCGACCGATTCGATCGGGTACTGCGGCGGCGAGCCTTCCAGACCCTTTTTCTGCATAGCAGAGAGGCTACGCGGTGGTCCTGTGGATGAACTTCCAACTGTCAATAACTGGGTTGACCAGGAAATTCAGTCACAGACTTGTCAGATGTCTCGGGCATAATCAAACACATGTTCGACCGGAACATCATCCAATCGTCAGACCTGGACACCGTCACGGCGGCCGAGCTGGTGGACGCGATCGGCCGCACTTACCGCATGGAATCGGCACTGACGGGGCGACGACTGGCCGCGGTGGCCGCGTTGCTGCGTCGGCGCCGCACCGTCGAAAGCGGCGACCCCGAGCGCGCCTACGCCACCATCGACGCCGTGGAGCAGACATCGGCTGAAGTGGCGGCAGCGCTCAACATCTCGCCGATGGCCGCGTCCTACCAGGTGTATTACGCCGAAGCACTCGACATCCGGCTTCCGCAAGTCGGCGCACTGCTCGCGCAGGGCCAAACTGATTGGCGCACTGTCCAGCTGATCATCAGTCGCACGGACCTAGTGCTTGACGAGGCGCTAATCGCCAAGCTCGACGCGTCGCTTGCGGCCCGGATCGGCAACTGGCAGGGCTGGTCACGGCAGCGGGTCGTCAACGCCATCGACAAGCAGGTGTTGAACATCGACCCCGATGCCGCACGTGAGCGCCGCCGCCGCACCGACCAGCACCGCGAGATCGGCATCACCCCATTGGCCAACGGCGTGGCGGACCTGTGGGGAACTGTGAACGCCGTCGACGCAGCCGCATTCGACCGCGCGCTATCCCAGCTCGCCAAGTCGGTGTGTCGCAATGATCCGCGCACCATGATGGAACGCCGAGTCGACGCGTTGGGAGCCTTGACGGCCGGCACCTCGCTAACCTGTCGTTGCGGCGAGCCGGGCTGCCCGGCACGCAACACCGACGAAAGCGCACGGAGCAGCACCCCGGTGGTAGTCAACGTCATTGCAGGTGCCGACACGTTGGCCGGTCGTGACGACGAGCCCGCCTACATCGAGGGTTACGGCGTGATCGACGCCGAGCAGCTACGCGAATTGGCGACCGACGCTATCCGCCGCATGGTCGATATCTCGGCTTTGAACGCTGATCCGTCGCGCTATCAGCCGTCGGCTGCACTCGAGCGGGCCATCCGCTGCCGAGATCTGACATGTCGATTTCCGGGCTGCGACCGACCCGCCGAATTCTGCGATATCGACCATACGATTCCGTTCAATCACGCCGACCCTGCCGCCGGTGGGCTGACCGTCCCGGGAAACCTGAAATGCCTTTGCAGGCTTCATCATCGAATCAAGACGTTCTTCGGAGGCGTCACCGGATGGCGCGATATTCAACTGCCCGACGGGACGGTGATCTGGACCTCTCCGACCGGGAAGACCTACCGCACCGCACCGGCCGGTGCCGACCTGTTCGGTGGGACCCCGCCGCGCCGGAAGCGAACGCGCGCACAGGAACGCGCCGCCCGGATCGCCCGGTCACGGGCCGACAACCGGGTTCAGCGACGAATCAACGACGCCGAACGCGAACTACGGGAAGCCCGCAAGGATGAGATCGAAGCCCGTAGATTCCGAAATCACATGCGCGACATGCTGTTCACATTCAAAGGAACACCCAGCACCAGCCCGTTCTGCAGCTGGGTGAACGATCCGCGCGAATCCGAGGAGCTTCCGCCGGACTGGCGACCACCGCCACGGCCCGAGGCTCCGGACGATCCACCCTTCTGAGCGCCGGTTCCCCGGCACCAGCCCTATCGTGTTCCGGTGGATGGAACACCGTTCGGCCGAGAGCAGCTGATCGAGTTGTTGGGCCGCGGCGGCATGGGCGAGGTGTGGCACTCATCGCCTGCGCCACAGTGGCCGTCGCCGTGATCGCAGCGGCCGAAAGCATCCCCTCGTTGCTGCCATTGAGCGGGCTCGACACACCCGAAGGCGTGGCGGTGGACGGTGCTGGCAGCGTCGACCTCGCCGACTTCGACAACCGCCGTGTACTGAGGCTCCCCGCGGGTCGTCCACTCCGGACGCGCCGATTCCTCCGCCCCGGCCTCGCTGCCCTTCGTCGGCCTCCACGCGCCCCACGGTGTCGCGGCGGATTCGACCGGCAACGTCTACGTCGCGGATGCTGGCAACAACCGGGTGCTGAAGCTGTTCCTGCAATAGCGTTACGAACCTGTCGGGCGTCAACCGGCACAGTCAGGCATGCTTACCGGCATGGACGTGGATGCCCTGCTGCAGTCGATCCCGCCGCTGCTGGTGTACGTAGTGGTCGGCGGGGTGATCGGGGTCGAGAGCCTGGGCATTCCGCTGCCCGGCGAGATCATGCTGGTCGCCGCTGCGCTGCTCTCCTCGCACCACGACATCGCGGTCAACCCGGTGGGCGTGGGCGTCGCTGCGGTGATCGGCGCCGTGGTCGGCGACTCGATCGGGTACACGGTCGGCCGAAAACTGGGCATGCCGATGTTCGACTGGCTCGGCCGACGGTTCCCGCGCCACTTCGGCCCCGGCCACGTCGCGCTGGCCGAACGGCTGTTCCACCGCTGGGGTTCGCACGCAGTGTTCTTCGGTCGCTTCATCGCGCTGTTGCGCATCTTCGCCGGACCGCTGGCCGGCGCGCTGAAAATGCACTACCCGCGGTTCTTGTTCGCCAACATGTCCGGAGCCATCTGCTGGGCAGGTGGCACCACGGCCCTGGTCTACTTCGCGGGCATCGCCGCCGAACGCTGGCTGCAGCGATTTTCCTGGATCGGGCTGGTCATCGCGGTGGTGGCAGGCACCACCATCGCGATCGTGATGCGCAACCGCGCCGCGCAATTGGTCGCCGAACTCGGCGAAGAACAGGACCAGGAGACCGATCCGACAGCGGCCTGAGGGCCCTTAAGGATCAGCCCTGTTCGGCGGCCGCCTCCAACGCGGCGACGTCGAGTTTGCCCATCGTCATCATCGCCGCGGTGACCCGCCGGGCCAGCTGCGGATCGGGATCCTTGAGCAGGTCGGTGAGCTGGCGCGGCACGATTTGCCAGGACAGGCCGAAACGGTCCTTGAGCCATCCGCAGGGGCCCTCACTGCCGCCGCCGGCGGTCAACTCCGTCCAGTATCGGTCGACCTCCTGCTGGTCGGCGCAGTCGATCTGGAACGACACCGCCTCGGTGAACACGAACTGTGGGCCGCCGTTGAGGGCGACATACGGCTGGCCGTCCAGTTCGAACTCGACGGTCATCACCGCGCCCTCGTTGCCGCCCGGGCTGTCCGTCTGGTAGCGGGTCACCGCGGTGACCCGCGAGTTGGGCACCACGCGGGTGTACAGTTCGGCGGCCTGCTCAGCCTGGCCGTCGAACCACAGGCAGGGCGTAATGGTGGGCATGGCAGATTCTCCATTCACTGGTCGGTCTAAAGGTCAGACCTGGCGGGGCGGCCAAACTCATCGCACGGATACCCGGACCGACAAAACCGACTCGTCAGTAACCGTTGAAAGGGCGCGGCGATCGGAGCAAGGTGGAGGGTGGCCCGCAACGGTGCCGGGCACATACCACTGGAGGCTCGCAACCGACGGAGGCAGACCATGTATGCACGTTCTTCCACCATCCAAGCGCACCCGTCATTCATCGACGAGGGAATCACTCACGTCCGTGACGTGGTGATGCCGACCCTCGCCGACATGGACGGCTGCATCGGGATGTCGATGTTGATCGATCGCGACAGCGGCCGATGCATCATCACCTCGTCGTGGCGGGATGAGGACACGCTGCAGGCCAGCGAAAGCCGGGCCACAGCGCTCCGTGACCACGCGGTCGCGATCTTCCACGCCAAGGCCGAGATCTCCCGCTGGGAGATCGCCGCGCTACGCCGCAACCACCGCTCGGACCGCCGCGCCGGGGTGCGTGCCACCTGGCTGCGGATCGAGCCGGAGCGGCTGGACCGTCTCGTCGACGCCTACAAGCTGGCGTTGGTTCCGTTGCTGGAGGATCTTGACGGGTTCTGCAGCACCAGCCTGATGATCGACCACGCCACGGGTCGCGCCGTCGCATCGGTCAGCTTCGACGACCGGGCCGCGATGATCGCCAGCCGCGCCGCCGAGCAGACCATCTGGTCCGGAGCTGTCGCCGACACCGGCATGCAGATCGCCGACGTCTACGAGTTCGACCTGGCGATCGCGCACCTCAACGCCCCCGAGATGGCCTGACAGGAGCACACAGGGACGCTGAGCAACGTTACATTTTTCATCAATATCGTTACGCGGCGCCGCTTGACGGCGAATTTGGTTCTGCCAGGATGAAGGCGTGAGTCCGCGCGCCGTCGATCTGGTCGCGGCGTTGCGCCGCGTTGGTGTCACCGAGGCTGACGATTCCGTCCGTCGGCGCGCGGAGTACTCCACCGACGCATCGTTGTACCGGGTGCTGCCCGAGGTCGTGGTGTTTCCACGTCACCGCGACGAGATCGCTGCGATCGTCGAGGTGGCCCGCTCCACCGGAGCACCGCTGACCGCCCGCGGCGCGGGCACCTCGATCGCCGGCAACGCGGTCGGTGCGGGCATGGTGATCGATTTCTCCCGGCACCTCAATACGATTCACCACATCGACCCGGAATCGGCCACCGCACTGGTCGCACCCGGCGTGGTGCTCGACGATGTGCAGCGCGCCGCCGCCCGCCACGGGCTGCGGTTCGGTCCGGATCCTTCCACGCACAGCCGCTGCACCATCGGCGGCATGATCGGCAACAACGCATGCGGCTCGCGCGCCCTCGGATATGGCCGTACTGCCGACAACGTCGTTGCCCTCGAACTGGTCACCGGAACCGGGGAAATCCTGCGGACTACCGACGATCACTCCCCCACCCTCGAGGCGCTGCGCGCACTGGTCCGGACGCGGCTTGCGGTGATCCGCACCGAGTTCGGCCGCTTTTCGCGGCAGGTGTCAGGTTATTCGCTGGAACACCTGTTGCCCGAGGCCGGATTCGACGTCGCGAAGGGATTCGTCGGCTCCGAGGGAACCTGGGGTATCGCCACCGAAGCGACGCTGCGACTGGTACGCACCCCGCGATGCCATGCGCTGCTGGTGCTGGGCTACCCCGACATGGCTACCGCCGCCGACGCGGTGCCGGCGCTACTGGCGCACAAGCCGATCGCGTTGGAAGGCATCGATGCCCGCATCGTCGACGTGGTGCGGCGCCGCAAGGGAACGGTGCCCGCGCTGCCCGACGGCCAGGGCTGGTTGTTCGTCGAGTTCGGCGGGGAAGACGAGGGCGAGGTGTCGGCGCGTGCTCACGCCGCGCTGGCAGACGCGGCGGCCCACGACGGTTGGGTGGTGCCCGAGGCCAGCGCGGCGATGGCGCTGTGGCGCATCCGCGAGGACGGCGCCGGACTGGCCGCCCGCGCCACCGACCCGCCCGGGCTGGCCGGCTGGGAGGATGCGGCCGTCCCACCGGAGCACCTCGGCGCGTACCTGCGCGCCTTCGAAGCGTTGATGGCCGAACGCGACTTGACCGGGGTGCCCTACGGACATTTCGGTGACGGCTGCGTGCATATCCGTCTCGACTTCCCGCTGCAGCGGCCTGACGGTCGCCGCATCTTCCGCGATTTCCTCACCGACGCAGCACAATTGGTCGCCCATTACGGCGGGTCGATGTCCGGTGAACACGGTGATGGTCGCGCCCGGGGCGAGCTCCTACCGCTGATGTATTCGCCGGCGGCCATCGAGGCGTTTGGCGCGGTCAAGGCCGTGTTCGATCCGGCCGACGTGCTGAACCCCGGTGTGATCGTGCGCCCCCGGCCGGTCGACGCGGAGCTGCGTGACGTCGCCGCGGCGCCGGTTCGGACCGGCCTCGGGTTCGGCTACCACGCTGACGGCGGCGATTTTTCCGCGGCTGTACACCGCTGTACCGGGGTCGGCAAATGCCGCGTGGCCGAGGGGCCGGGGGTGATGTGCCCGTCATATCGGGCCACTCGGGACGAGAAGGACTCCACCCGCGGCCGAGCGCGGGTGCTGCAGGAACTCGCCAACGGCTCGGTGGTGCGCGGCTGGCGTTCCCCCGAAGTACTCGAATCGCTGGATCTGTGCCTGTCCTGCAAGGCGTGCTCCTCGGAATGCCCCACCGGCGTCGACATGGCCACCTACAAATCTGAGGTGCTCTATCAGCGCTACCGGCGGCGGCTGCGCCCGGCCTCGCACTACTCGCTGGGCTGGTTGCCGCGGTGGGCGCGATTGGCGTCGCTGGCACCGGGACCGGTGAACCGGTTGGCGGGCAGTCGATTCGCCGCGGCCGGCAAGCGATTGGCCGGGGTGGATTCGCGGCGAGACCTGCCACTGTTCGCACCGCAGACGTTTCGGCGGTGGTTCGCCGGGCATCCGGTGGCCGACGGAGTTCCGGTGCTGTTGTGGGTGGACACCTTCACCAACCACTTCACCCCCCAGGTGGGCATCGCCGCGGTCGCCGTGCTGGAATCCGCCGGCTATTCGGTGCGTGTCCCGCAACACCGGCTGTGTTGTGGGCTGACCTGGATCTCCACCGGACAGCTGGGTACCGCACGAAAACAGTTGCGCACCAGCGTGAACGCGTTGGCCGATTCTGCTGCGGCCGGAATTCCGATCGTCGGACTGGAGCCCTCCTGCACCGCCGTTTTCCGCGGCGATGCGGTTGAACTGCTGGGCGCCGACGACGCGGTGAGTGCGGTGTCCGGATCGGTGCGGACATTGGCCGAGCTGCTGTCCACCACCGAGAGCTGGGTGCCGCCTGATCTGTCCAGCACGTCCGCTGTTTTCCAAACCCACTGCCACCAGCACGCCGTGCTCGGCGCCGAGGCCGATCTGGCGCTGCTACGCACGGCCGGGGTCGACATCCGAGTGGTCGACGGATGCTGCGGCCTGGCGGGCAATTTCGGCGCGGAACGCGGCCACTACGACGTCAGTGTCGCCGTTGCCGAGAACGATCTGCTGCCCGCCGTCCGTGACCACCCGGACGCCACGGTGCTCACCGACGGCTTCTCCTGCCGGACCCAACTCGACCATCTGGCGTCGCGGTCGGGCGTGCACCTGGCCGAGTTGTTGTGGTCAGCCGCCCAGCGCTAAATCGGGTGTCCGCTCGCGGAGGTGCGCACGCTGCGGTTCGCCGCGATACCGCGACGGCCGACCGCCGATCTTGCAGATCCGCCACATCAGCTGCGAAGCAGGGTTCATCAACCCGAGTTCGTGGCACAGCAACCGGATGTCGGCGAACATCGCCCGCAGCACCTGGCGCGACTGCGCCCCGGCGAAGAACGCCTCCCTGCGCACCGAACGCGGAACGTCGAACTGCCTGAAGAATCGTCGCGGCGGCACCACCATCGCCTGGCCCAGCAGGCGCATGATCATCGGCACATACAGCGACAGCAAGAACCTGCTGCCCCACAGCAGGTTCGGAACGCGTTTGCGAAGGTACTCATGGGCGAACGAGATATGGCGCGCTTCCTCGGCGACATGGATCGCGATCACGTTCCGTACGACCGGAGGCAGCGGCCGATCCTCACGCAACGCATTGGTCTGCAGGTGATCGAACGGGACTTCTCCGGCCAAGACGCCGAAGAAGAACGAGCTCGGCATGGGCCCGGCGTAGAGCGGGACCAGTGGTGAAAGCCAGCGCAGCCAGCGCGGCATCCCGGGCACATCGAACCCGATTCGGTTCACCATCTCCTGAAACATCAAGGTGTGGTTGCACTCTTCGATGGCTTCGTGCAGGCAGTACCGATACTCCGGGGAGCCGTTGGGCACCCAGGCCGCGTAGTTCAACAGGCCCCGGATAAGGATGCCTTCGAAGTGGACACCGACCTTGGCCATGTTGGCTTGTCTCCACATGCCGATCGCGATCTGCCGGTCGAGTGGCTGAGCTCGATACCACGGGTGACGCCCCAGCGGATCGGTCTCCGATAGGACCCAACGCGCATCCTCATGACTGACGGTGAAATCCGGTTCTTCCCAGTGGACGTCGTCGTATGCGTCGAAGGAGTGCCGCGCTGAGCTTTCGGAGAGCCTGGTGAGATTGGCGCAGTAGGACGCGTCATCGCTGACATCCAGGTGGCGCCGCCACCGGCCGAGACCCCACCTTCCCACAACCAGCAGGCCACCGGCCCCCAACAGGGCGCCGAGCAGCCAGCAGGCATCACCTAATAAGACCGCCATGAGACCCCCCTCGCCGGACATTCTAATGCCCCCATCGCGCCGGCGCGCGTCCAGCGCCGTCCGGTGACCATGGCTCTCACGAGCTGTGATCGGGCGTAGCTGCCGGCGCCGCGGCACGATCCCCGATCATGCCGTCGTTGTCGACGTCGATCCCGAGCGCTTGCTCTAGATGCGCGATCACGTCCTGAATCGGCGACGGTGCCGGCTCCTCGACGGGTACCGGTACCGGTGCACCGCCGACAGGCAACGCCACCGGCGCCGGGGCAGGGTCCGCCAGCGGCTCGGCCATCTTTCGGAACTGCGCGTCGCCCGGTTGCGTCGATCGAGGCGCGGGGTCCGGCAAAACCGGCGGCACCACGACCGAAGCCGGCGGAGCAGCAACGCGACGACCGGGCACCGCCGTGGTTTTGGCGACGCCGACGCTGGTACTCGCCCCGGCCGGCGCTCGGTCTCCGAACAACGCTCCTCGTGCCTCCGCCACCATCATCGCCGCGACCAGCAGGGTCAGTGCGACGGCGGCGACCAGCAGCCAGTCACCGCGGTAGAGCCCAGCGGGCACCCGCCGTGCCGGCGCGGCCATCCCCTCGTCGATGGGGCCGTGCGCGACGGCGGCTTTTCCGGCCGCGATCGCCGCCCCGCGGGCCAGCGCCAGTTCGGCATCAATCAACGAAATTGGTTGCGCGGACAGGGCGTGTCGAAGTCGCGCCGAGAACCCGTCGACCGCCAAGGGGCGCGAGACCATGACGAATACATCGTCCGGTCGCCAGTCGGCAACGAGCGTGCCCAGCGATGTCAATGGCGCGTCGTCGCGGTGCATACAGATCGCGGTGCGATGCGCGCCATCGCGGCCGTCGGACAGTACCGCGATCGTCTTGTCCTCGGCGATCAGGCTGACGGCCGTTCGTCGGCAACGCTTACTCACACCGATCGTCGCGGCCAGCGCCGCCGCGGCGTCGGTCAGCTCGAACGCCTGTATCTCGCCGATGTCCGAGCCGGCCAACAGGGCTGCCAACGTCAGCCCATGCTGCTCGGCTTCGGCCGTGCAGGTCAGTCCGACCGCACGCACCGGGTAGCCCTGCTCCGCCGCGTCGCGAACAGCCGCCACGACCGACGCCGCAACGGCTTCCATTCCCGCGATGGACAGCACAACGGTGTCGCGGGTCACGGTGTCCGCGTCGGCGCCGACGTCGCCGACCACAACTAGACCCGCACGCGTCGCCGACAGTGATATTCCCAGCACAGCCGCCACCGACATCCCCCTCGGCGTTACCGCCCAAGCCCCCCCGGATTAGGCTAGGTTAGCCTAACCCCATCGGGGGTTCGCGTGTCAAACCGATACCCTGTAACCATGCTGAACAAGATTGGGATGGGTGCGGCTGCGATCGTCACCGCATTCGCCTTCGCCGCACCCGCACAGGCCGACGACGCAACCTACCTGGACTATCTGCGGTCGCATGGCCAGAACGTGTCGACCTATGCGCCGGCCAACAATGACTGGGTGACGGCCGGGCATTTCGCCTGCGCCCGGCTGCGAGACGGTGAGAACCCCGCCCAGGCCGCAAACCACCCGCAGCACCCGTTCAAAGAGAACGGTCCGCTGGTTGTCGAGGCCGCCCAGCACGAGCTGTGCCCCGACCAGCTCTGAGCTGGACTCAACGCGGTCACGTGGCGTTTGCCGGTTGCCGACATCGGCGATCATCCTGGCGTATTCGCCGTACTGAAGCCTGCGCACGTCATAGGTGTCGACCGATGTGGTCAGCCCATCGCGCGACATCGTGTCGACTTTTCAACACCTGCGATGCATCCGGTAACGGGAGAACTTCCCTTAGCAGGGGCATTCTTGTGGTCCCGACTGGGATCGAACCAGTGACCTTCCGCGTGTGAGGCGGACGGAATAGCCACTGAGCTGCAGTTTATCTACTTCTATGCGTCGAATGCGGCGCACTGAACGCGTCTGACGCAAGCCACTCGCCCGACGACCGGACACAAACCGGACACGGTGACCGAACTCCCGACGAGGGTGCCTCCACCCAGCTGGCCACCCCGATCGGCGCCGCCTGGGCTGAGAGAACAGGCTCCCTAAAGCCCGGCACCACCAACCCTACAAACACACCACTACGGGGCGACCCACCCGCCTCACGCAGCCACACCCCGAACGGCCAACCGGAACGCGGCCGGAGCGGCGCCCAGACTGCTTCACGGCGCACGCCGGGGAGTGCTGGTGACCACCCAGCCGTACTGACCGCCGGGACGTGTCAGACATCCCCATCTGTGCTCTCGTGAACGAGAGCACAGATGGGGATGTCTAGGGCAGGCTCGTCGGATCGATACCGGCCGCCGTACACATGCGCTCGAAGTGCGTCGGGTCGCACTCTCGCAAGAACTGCATGCACCGGCGGATCTGTCCGTGCACCGCTCGTGCGTCGAGCACGTCAACGCTCTCGCTTCCCTCGCCGTGGGAGTGCTTGTTGCAGAAGCTGAACACGTCGCGGTAGGGCTCACCTGGCTGCGCCTGAACCAGAACTTCGAGCTGCTGCGCGAAGTCTGTGCGGTGCGGCGCTTTGTAACTGGCGAAGATCTCAAGAACCCGTCGGACCGCGTTCGGCAGCAGGAATAGGCGGTCGTGGTCCTCGGAATCAAGGACCCCGGCCATCACCATCGAGAAGAGATAGGCGTACTCGGAGGTGTTCTTCACCAGGACTTGGGGCAGCACTCCCATCTTCGATGTTCGCTCGCCGTCCGTTGCGGATGCGTAGACCTCTAGGAAGGAAGCCCTGGGAAACAGGAGTTCGGCAGGGTCTTGGTCCCGGATCGCCTTCATCGACTTCCCCCACATCCCCTTGTGGGACAGAAGGAACAGCCGGAGCAAGCCGAAGTCGTGGGTCAGGACGATGTACTGGCCGAACTTCTCCAGGGTGTCGAACAGCCACTGATGCGTGGCGAACAGGGCTTCGCGGTCCAGCGAACTCGACGGATCGTCGATCACGACAATGCGCTGCGCCTTATCGATTCCGGGGGTCTGTCCGTCCTCCAAGTTCCGAAGAAAGTAGAGCAGGGACAGGGTTGTCCGCTCGCCGTCACTGAGATCGGTGCCCGGCTGATCACCTCGTCGACACGCATACGACTTGCCGTCGTCGGTGACGGCCACGCTGATGTGGTCGTTGCCGTAAACGCGGGCAAGATCTCTGGTGAGTGTGTCTGCCATGTCCTTGGTCGTGAACTGCGCCTGACGCACCTCGTCGAGTCGCTTCTCGGCGAGCTGGGCAGACTTGGCGCTCGCAGATACCTGCGCAGCGTGCGCGGTTACCTGCCCGTCGAGTTCACGGAACGCTTCGGCTTGAGAACCCGTGATGTGGTCCAGAACGGTCTTCTTGCGATCCGCACTTAGGTCAGCGTGGTCGCGCACCTGCTGGTTGTGTTCGGCGATCGCCTGCGTCAGAACCGTGGTCGCTGGCGGTGAACCGAGGACGGACCATACAGGTGGTTCGGGCGTGCAGCTCGGATCCGCGATCTTCAGATCGAGGGAAGCCTCGACCCGTTCGCACGCTGCCACTCGTTCGCCGACTTCGGTGGAGAGCCGTTCGGCTGCCAACCGATATGCCGCCTGGAGGTCGCTCGCCAGACTCGTGGAGTCGGGGATCGAGTTCATCCACGCCGTGAGCGCCTTCTTCTCCCTGGTGGCGGATTCCTTGAGCTGCGTGGCCCTGCCTCGAATGTCGAGCCAGCTCTCGTCGAAGTGTCGTGCCAGCTGCGTTCGGCGTTCCGGGGTGATCGCTCCGGCGCAGAACAGGCACTCATCACTCTCGGCGTGCAGCTGTAGTCCCTGCTCGACCCAGGTCTGTGCGGCCGAGCTGTTCTCCAGCGCCTCGATCGCTACTCGGGTAGGGGTTTCGGACAGGAGGTCGGCCAGGGCCGCCAGGTCTGACGCAACCGCTGAGGGCGGCGTGGGCACCTCGGCTACTGGGGACGGCTCACCCTCTCCGAGTCGCTGCAGGGCCTCGGTCTGGCTGGCCGCGTTAGGGAAGTCTCCCTTGTAGGCGCGCAGGTTCTCTTCGATCTTCGGGATCGAGTAGCGGCTTCGGGTGAAGTGCTGATAGTCGAAGGTCTGCAGTTCCGAGACGATCCGCTCCTGCACCGCTTTGGCGAGCTCTTTGAGCTTCTTTTCGGCGGTGTCCTGACCCTTCTTCGCCTCGCGCGCCTCGGACTTCAGGCGATCAACCTCCCCGACGAGTCTCTCCTCCTCCCCCTTGGCGTCGATCGCCTCCTTGCCGAGGGTGACGATCGCGGCGGCGCTGGCGCCGTCGAGGAACGCCGACAGATTCTCCTCGACCCATCTGCGGGTGTAGACGGCCATGTGAGGCGACGGGCTGTTGCCGCCCGCGCGAACGGCTGTCTTATGCCCCTTCTCGTCCTCCCAGATAACGCCGGTCGCGGAGCTTGATTCAGCCAAGCTCAGAAGGAGTTCGGAGACCGTAGACTTGCCGCTCCCGTTGTGTCCGTAGACGATTGTTCGCTTACCAAGGGGGAAATCGCTTGACCAGAATCCGGTGTTGAGGGAGCGCCACGGGGCCTTGACGTCGAGTCGGCGGAGCATTGTCGGATTTTAGGTCAGCGGTATGACACGTCGATCGACGGCGGCGATCGTCAGTCCCATGTCGAGCAGGTACTGCCCGTCTTCCTCCGGGGGTGATCCTCATCTCCCACTACTCGCTCGCCGGTGTCCGGGTCGACCTGCCAGAGCACGGCGTCGTCGCCCTCCCACTGCAGCTCGGTGCGCCAGTCGCCGCCTTCTTCATCGCGGAAGCTCATCCGGTCGATCACCGCGGGATTGAAAATCAGGCGAGTCGCGCCGGAATCACCTGCTCGCATTTCGTCCGGAACTGCACCCCACCCCAAATCCACCCACCCACCCACCTCACGCGACCACACCCGAACGGCCAGTCGGAACACGGCCGGAGCCGCGGACGCCGGGAGACCGCGAGCGCCCGCGGCCTGCAAGGCCGCCGGGTGCAAGCCGGCCGGACGGCGGGAGCGGCGTAGGCCGTGTTCCGGCTGGGACCAACAGACTGGGCATATCTGCCCAAAGCTCCCCGAGGGACCGCCCACCCCCATCCCCGTCCACCAGTCGATGTTCCCACCGTTGACAATCACGCTCGGCGCTTGGATGGCTCTCGCACGCTAACGCTAACGCAAAGCGATATCAATCAGGTGCGGAGTCCCGTCGTCAGCCACATCTCCCCAAGCCACCATCGACACCGGGTCCTTCATCGATCCGCTTGACCCAGACGCCCGGAGATCGGCGATCATCTTGAGTTCCGCCTGGTTGAGCTCGACTACCGTTGCGAATACCGCCACCACGTGACCCGCCCCATACCGGATGAATCCAACTGGGCCAGCGACATCTTCCAACACGACATCCCGTTCAGCGTTCGGCTCACCGATGAGTACATGAAACTGCAGATTCTGGTATTGGGGCGGTGCTGGCCACCATTGAATGTCGTCAGCCGACTCAACACCGCCAGTTGTCAGCGACCTTCCTAGAGTTGTTGTCGGCGTGAGGATCACCGCGGCTCGCCGCCACCCCCGTGCTATTTCGTTCGGCGGTGTGAACTTCGTTAGTTGTCGATCCACATCCGGCGGCAATCTCGATATCGACTCAGCCGTGAACGCGAACTGCCAGCACCCCTCATGAATGCTCAGCTTCACGGCGCCCATCTGACGGCGTGTGCCAATGTAGACGCTCGTCTGGCCGCGCTGGTTGAAGTGCGCCTTGACAACCCACGCTTCCGAACGAGGACCATCGGGACATCCGACCGCCCAGATCAAAGACTGCTTATTGCCCGCCAACAGCCACGGCTCGGGCGGGCACTGAAAACGATCTGCCTGCATCAGCTCTCGGACACCTGTTCAACCCCGGGCTTCACTTCAATCGCGGTGGGGAAATAGTTCTCTGACAATCCCCAGGCGCGCCAAAGGCCGTCGGGGCACAACACCATCGTCAGAATGTGAACTTGCTCCAGCGGCACTTCGCCGAAGGCCCTCATCGCGTGGTTTGCGTTGGGCATGAATTTCACGTAGGCGATCGTGTCGTCGTCCGGACACGCCACCACGAACTGCATCATCCCGCATCCGGCCAGGCGTGCCAGTGGTTCTTCGAAATCCCCCCATGCAGGTGGATGGAAGGTCAGATTGTATAGGGCCGTGCGCAATTCGGGCTTGTCGAGCAAAGCCGTCCACCATAGGAAGGCCGCTCCGAGGGGCGTGGCTGGGTCAGGTCCACCGCTGGGAAAGAACGCTTCCATCGACTCCTCTGTGGAAACCGTCACCAGAGGAAAGGGCCCGTCCTTGTCCGATTCGTTCGTTTCAGCTGCTGCAGCAAGGTGCGCGAAGAGAGGCACCGTCTTCCGTAGCGTCAGGTAGTACTCCGCGACACTGAAGTGCGGGCGGGTGTAGGCGGCACGTTGCGCCCGCATGCACCCGATGGTCACCGCTGGCGCAAGGTCGAGCTGGTCCTGCAGGAAGTCATCGGGATGCACAACGTCGATGTCGTAGGGATCCAATGCGGCAGTTGGGAAATCGCCGACGTTAGCGGTGACGATGAGCGCAGCGCCACCGCGTACCGCGGCCGCCAGCACGTGACGATCCTTGGGGTGGTTCGACATCGCCGCTACCAGGCCCTGGTAGCCGTCGACCGCCGCATTCGGGAATGCCGTACGCATTAGAGTCAGTCGCCGCGCCGCCTTCTGCGATGGGACGCCAAGCTTCCCCGTTAAGTTGCGTTGGACCTCGGCAAGGATCTCCTCCGACCACAGGGGCTCATACAGATCCGCCTCGCCCAGCCGAAGCAGCAAGTCCGCGAGCTGATACGGCAGCAATACGCAGGCGTCCAGCAGGACCCGGATCTTCGCCACCGTCAACGTGTTGCGATGAAGCCGTTGACTGTCCGGTACCCGTCATCTTCGGACGCCTCGGCGCTCATCGCGGCCAGCGCTTCGCGTCGACGGGCGCGAGTCCGCTGCTGGTAGTCCAAGACGTCCTCCAGCTGCACGCGGCGATGCCGGCCGGGTTTCGTGAAAGCGATCTGGCCTGACTCCAGCAGTTTCACCAGCGTAGGGCGGGAGACACCCAAGAGATCAGCCGCTTCCTGCGTGGACAGCACCGTGCGGCGAGGCTCGACGATCACAGCCTGCCCATCGCCGAGCGCCTTGCCCACATAAACGAGGACATCGCGGAGCTCCTCGGGCAACGGATACGTCCGGCCGTCGGCAGTGACCAGCGACAAAGCGACGTCGGATCCCAAAAGGTCACTCACATCGCACAACGAAGACGCACCGTCGGTGCTGGGAGGAAGCACCGTGTGATCAGCAAGCGCAGTCATAGTGACCATGGTAATTCGAAACAAACGAAACGGCTAGTGGCGGGTTCGTGACACGCGCCGGTACCGCATTACATGGCATAGCTACTCCCCTGCCAGGAACGCGACCCCTCACCGACGATCCCGGAGGCTACCTAGCACGAGGGGACGCTAAACGAGTGCTCAGGCACGATCAGTCCAGATCGCAGATCCGGTCGATGTCGGCCACGGATAGGTTCGCAGCACTCGCGATGGCGGCCTTAGCGCGGCCTTCTTCAACCGCGTCACGGATCAGGTGGTTCCGATGGTCCTCGGCCTGATCCGCCGCGACTTGTCGGAGTGCGCGGTCGCCCTCGGCTGCTTTGATGGCGGCGAGCAGGTCATCCGTTTCGCTCACAGCAACTCGCTTTCGTAGTAGATCCAGTGCAAACCCGTATATGCCGCCGCCTATCCGGCCGGCGAGCTATGCCGTTTCGATCCTTCTCGCCCCGGCCCCTGCGGAACGCGCCTTTCGCTCACGGCGAACTCTGTACGGCATGTCGCTGCGCGGCGTCCAGCCCTACGGTAAGTAACGTCGCTGGCCATGGCGGATGCCTGCCGATACCGGGAGTAGTCCTCAACAGACAGGATCGTCGGCTGCTCCATCGACACCGCGTTTGGGTCTCCCGAAACCGGTTCAAGGAGAAGAACTCCCCGCGGATCGATGGGCAGGTCAACGCCGCTCGTCACGGGATTCTCCTAACCGCATAGCAAGACAAGACGACGGTAGTCGACGATCCACTGGCTGGGTCGAAGACGTTCGACATGCTCGTTCAGTGGGCGACCGCTCGCCTGAGGGTGAGAGTGACGGAGCAACTCCGCACCGCGATGTGGGGATCGCCTATACGCATCGTTCGCGCTACCGTCACGCCGCCGGTCATCAGTTGCTGCCCATCTTGCCGGAACTGATAGCCAGGCTTGCGCAAGTGTGCCGCAGATCGTGCGGCGTGATCGTCTGCACCTTAACGCGCTCGACGGCCCGGTTGAACCAGCCTGTTTCGTCATAGCTGGGCCGTTTCAGGTAACCGCCGGCACGCGCGGGGAACAGTAGATCGTCGGGCCCTTGCCCTCGCACCGTGTCGCCAACCGAGCAGCGCGAGCTGGCGCTGCTGCGGGAGATGGTGCGGCGAGTTCCTGGTGCGCTGCACCGAACACGGCCTGACGCCCGACAAGCACCGACTTTGGGTCCGCATAGGTCCCCCGCCCGGTAGTTGGAATTGGCAGTTGGCGCCGGCCGAGTCGGGCTAGTCTCCGCAGGATGTGCTCGATTGACTGGGGGCTCGTCATCAATGCGCTCGCGGCATTCGGATCGATTGGTGCCGCGGTCGCTGCCTTATACATCGCGACGAAAGACCGTCGCGAACGAATGCGAGAACGAGCGGCCGGCGCCGAAGCACAAGCCAAGCTTGTCATCCTGAACATCACTTCCAGCACCGGACGTGTCGGATGGGATGCACCGGAGTATTACGTCGGATGCGTGAATCACGGCAGCATGCCGATTTTGGATGTGAAGCTCGAGTCCGCGCACATGCGCGGATTCCCCCAAGCTCAACCGAGGCTTTCCGATGCCGTGACGCGGGTGCTGCCGCCGGCACCCGGGTCCAGTACATCGTTCGTCACGCGCTGGGTGGACGAAAAGGACCAGCAGTTCCCTCTGGATGAGAACCAGCAGCACGTCAACACCGTCGACATCGAGGCCACCGTGAGCTTCTCCGACGCCAGCGGCAACCACTGGCGTCGGTCGAATACCGGCACACTGAGACGGCTCTAGAGAGGGGCAGCAGCGGTCATGGCTGACTTCAAGTTCAATTCCGGCTTCTTCGAAAGTCTCTCCAAGGGGTTTCGAGTCCCACTCGATGGAACCGAGCATGATGCGATCCACAGCGTTCGACAGCAGCTCAGGGATATGGGTCTCACGGTCGACGACGCCGAGATTGTGAGAATCGTCCACGAGGCGCGAAGCGGCGCGCTAGCGTCCCCCGATATGTGGGAACTCATCCAGCCTTCTAATGCGCAGACCTTTCTGCGGAATCCGTCGGATGCTAACCGTTACAGCGTGGTGGTCAGAAGCCCGACGATCCGCAACAGTGAGCACGAGGCTAGCTTCGCTGTCGTCCACGCAAGGGCCCAGGTGAAGTTAGACACCTTCAGCGCCATGGGTGTCGACAAGACCTTCGATATCACTTGGCACAACCAGCAAGACGAGTCGGACGATCCGCAAAACTGGAGCACCGAACTCTACTGATCCGGGACCAGGAGCAGGCTCGGTCACCCCAATTCGTTGAGTATCTGATGGCACCGAAGATCATCGAGAAGGCGCTCGCTACCCACCCGCAATGCGGAAAGGATGCGCCATACACGCTCGTGGACCGCAACGGCGATGGCGAGGTGGTCGACCGCGTGTGGATATGCCCCCGGTGCGGAAGGTGCGTCGATGAGACGTCTACGAGCGCTAGTCCCTGAGCGCAGGTGATGGCCTAGCGTGCCCAACCGTGGACACACTTTGGACACAAACTTGCGTCGGCGACCGACAGCCAGCGTTGACTGTCGTGACGCGTTCTCCCAGTTAGAGCCATATTCAGCCTCCTTCGGAAAGCCCCAGACTGTGCGCGCGGCTGTGGGCTACTGCATCGGCGTGCTCCAGGCGGCCCCGGCATGAGGAGTGACACAGGTCGGCCAACCCTCTAAGCTAGTCGTCTAGATGTGGTGGCGGGAGGCGGGTAAGTGCTCGAACTTGGTCAGGTCGATCGGACCGTGGACAGCCCGCCCTATCGGCAGATCGCGCACATGCTGCGCGAGGCTGTCCGCTCAGGCCGACTAGCCCCCGCAGAACGGCTGCCGTCGGAGACCGAGTTGATCGAGCATTTCGGTGTGGCGCGTATGACAGTCCGGCAAGCGGTCCAAGAGCTTCGTGCCGAAGGGCTGGTGATCGCCGAGCGCGGTCGCGGTGTGTTCGTCCGCCCGGCGCCTCAGATCCAGCGCGTGGCGTCCGATCGATTCGCACGGAAAAGCCGGACCGACGGCACCGCCTTGACGGTCGAAACCGAAGACTCTGTGCACTCGCTGCAAACCGACAGGAGTGTGGTTTCCCGCGAGAAGTCGAACCCGCTTGCGGCCGAACGTCTTCGAGTGCGCGCGAACGCTAAGGTCGTCGTGTGGTCGAGGCGGTACCTCATAGATGGGCGACCCGTTGAGACAACGGTCTCCTACCTGCCGTTGGCGGTCGCCGACGATGCGCAAATCGAGGAGGCCGATCTCGGGCCCGGTGGCATCTATGCCCGCCTGGAAGAAAGTGGGCACCCACTCGCCCGCTTCACCGAGGAAGTCACCGCGCGGATGCCCACCCCCGAAGAACGCCGAGAGTTGCAGCTGGAATCGGGAGTTCCCGTCCTGAGCGTGCTGCGGACCGCCTACGGCACCAACGACGTGGCCGTTGAAGTCTGTGCCAGCGTCAAGGTTGCCTCCGCCTATGTGCTCGAATACGAGTTCCCAGCTCACTGAACCACACCATCCCGGGTCGCCTGGATCAGAACGTCCACCCCTGCTGCGTTCGGGCACTGGTGCAACTCGGACTGCATCCCGAAGAACCGCGCCATCCGTTCAGCCCAGCCGGGACCACGTAGACGCCGGTCATGATGTGGGTCCCTGCGTCGCCCTCGTCGAGTCTCTCAAGACGCTTTGGCCGGTGTGGCAAGTCTTTTGATCCCAGCCGAAACACGGCCTACGCCGCTCCGCGGCTCCGGCCCTGTTCCGCCTGGCCGTTCAGGCGAGGTTGCGCGAGGTGGGTGGGTCCGTCTCCTGGGGGCGAGCGGGGTTCTGGCTGCGGTTTGATGGTTGCCGGGCATTGAGTGAAATGATGATGCCCAACCCCACTCACAAGTAAGCGTGTTCTTGCCCGATGCCGGGCTGAACCGCACTGATCTACTTCGACTCTCCCCCTTGAGTTCTCACGTCGCTACATCTCGGATAATCAATCGCCGCGATACGTTGCACTGCTCTAGATAACTAGGTATGATGAACCTATATAGAGCAGTTCCCGAGAGGCTTGACCAATGCTTATGCCGAAGGCGCCCCAGCAGGGGGTTTTCGCACACCGCAGGTGTGTCCACGCCGACCACTGGCTCCATAAGCCAATTCGTTCTGCCACAAGGCGATACGAACTTCTGGGCCGTACGCAGACAGTGCCCGGCCGGAGCTGAGGACATCGCCATGACAATCCTCAATACCAACCCCGCGACCGCCGTATTTCCGGAGCTGCTGACGGCCGAGCAGGTCGCTGACTTGCTTGGCGTGTCCACGGCCACCGTCAGCCGCTGGGGCGCGATGCGCGACCAGGGCCAGGAAGTGGGACCACCGTGCTACGCACTTTCTGATCGGATAAGACGTTGGGAAGCAGCCGAAGTCCGCACATGGCTGCACCGGGTGCGACGCTAATGGCCGGCGCAGCACCTCCCGGAATCCGAAAGCGGACCAACGCCGCCGGCCAAGCCCGCTATCAAGTGCGCTACCTGGTGCACGACTCCACCTCACCGTCCGGGTGGGTGGAAACCTCCTCGACATTCGCCACGCTGCGAGAAGCCCGGGCATTCAAGGCCGACCGCGATAGTGAAATGGCACTTGGAACCAGACGTTTCGATCCGCGCCTCGGCCGGGTCCGCCTCTCGGCGATCTGGACGCAATACAGCGCAACGAAACGCCCCGCCGTATCCCCCAAAACGTGGAGCGGTTACACCCAGCACTGGGAGCTACGCATCGGCCCACGCTTCGGCCATGTCCCTGTCGATGAGATCAGCCGCAGGGATATCCAGGCCTTCGTCAACACCCTGACCGTCGGCCCCTGGGCCAAGATCTCCACGCTGCGGCTCCTGCGGTCGATACTCGACATGGCACGCGAGGAGGGCCGGATTCACAGTAACCCGGCACAGGGCGTATCGGCAGGACGGTTGCCGGTACGGGAACGCCATCGTTACCTCACCACCGCCGAAGTTACGGCCCTGGCCGCGGCATGCGGTGAGCAAGGCGACGTCGTCACGGTCCTGGCCTACACCGGACTGCGGTGGTCTGAGCTGGTGGGCTTGCGCGTGGGTGACATCGACTTGGCGGCACGCAGACTCTACGTGCGCCAAGCCGCACCCGAGGTCGAAGGACACATCATCGTCGGCCCGCCGAAAACCCGGGCGGCCGTGCGAACCATCCCGCTCCCCCAGGTCGTCGTCGATCTTCTCAAGGCGCGCATCGCCGGCCGTGAGCCGGCCGAGCAAGCCATCACATCACCCAACGGCGGCTTCCTGCGATCCAACAACTGGCGCCGCCACACCCACTGGTCGCAAGCATTGCAGAAGACGCACATCGCGCCGTTGACGATCCACGAGCTACGGCACACCTACGCCAGCTTGGCCCGGGCCTCGGGCGCCGATCTGCGCTACGTCCAAAAGACCATGGGCCATTCGACACCCACCGTCACCGCCAACATCTACAGCGATCTGTATTCCGATGAGCTCGACCAGGTGGCGGTCAACCTCGACCGGCTCCACGCGTCGGACGGGACTAACTCGAACCGGCAGGAACCGGATACACCGAATCAGCGGTAGAGTGCCGTCGCCGCATCCATGGGCGTCAACACTGGCGGCTACGGCCGCCGGTCCAGCAGTAGCGTGAGGGTCGCCGGCGCCCGGCGGAGAATATCGAGATTCAGCTTCCAGCCGGTTCGCGAGGTGACCCACTCCCCTTCGTCCCGCATCACGTGGCGAACGGGTACCCGGCGGTTACCGGCCCAATTCGACGCGGTCGCCGGTCCCATGAAGTCCGCGATAATACGGCGTGTGCGCACTGCATCCTGGAAGCCGACACCGGCGCCAGTCACAAAGCAGGCGAACGGACAGAAACCGGACACGCCGCATCAGCGAAAGTGTGGCATCACCGCGTCCGTGCAGATCAAACCCTGTGGTCCCGACTGGGATCGAACCAGTGACCTTCCGCGTGTGAGGCGGACGCTCTCCCGCTGAGCTACGAGACCCGATGAACGAGGTCGAAGACTAGCACGCCGACAGTGGTCAGCCCCAACGCGCAGGCCAAAATACGCGCGACGCGCCGGTCGGACGGGGCGAGTTGTGCTGCTTGACATCGGTGGACTAGTGTCGTGCATCGCGACGGGCGACGATCTCGCCCGTGGCACGCGGATGTAGCGCAGTTGGTAGCGCATCACCTTGCCAAGGTGAGGGTCGCGGGTTCGAATCCCGTCATCCGCTCGGAGGATGCAAACTGGCATCAGCCCAGCGGTGGAGTGGCCGAGTGGTGAGGCAACGGCCTGCAAAGCCGTGCACACGGGTTCGATTCCCGTCTCCACCTCCACGAATATTTCCCCGGCGCGGTTAGCTCAGCGGGAGAGCGCTTCCCTGACACGGAAGAGGTCGCTGGTTCAATCCCAGTACCGCGCACCACGTGTGACCTGCGCGAACAGTCGAATATCGACGGTAAGCGGCAAGCGGCCCCAATGATCGGTGGCGGCTGATCGACGACGTCGACACGGCAGAGATCATTCACGACTGAACGAATCCTCGAGGCTTGTCGCCGCCATCTCATACACTCCCCCACGATGAGGGACTGGAGGCCATTTCGCGCTGGATCCGGCGGCGGCCCGCCACACGGTGCGGACCGGCCACAGGAGCCAGAACCAGCCGTCGCAGGACCAGCAGAATCCGAGCCGCCAGCACCGGCGACGACCGAACCACCACCGCTATCGGCAGCCAAGGGCCACATCGCGCTCAATAAGATCGTTCTGAGTGCGTCCGGATTGTTGGCCCTTCTCTTGCTCATCATTTTTGCGGTCGGAAACTACAACAAGACAACCGCCAGCGAGGGCTACTTGGTGGCCCAACCGGCGCTAGTACAACTGGATTGGATCCCGATCAAGGGACGAGCACCAAAAACTGGCTACCAACGCAGTCAATTCGGGCGGCCGTGGACCGACGATGCCGATGTCGAAGGCGGCCACAATCACTGCGACACACGTAATGACATCCTTCGACGTGACCTGTCGAACGTCGTCACCGATGGTGCCTGCGTAGTCTTGTCCGGCGTCCTCCGTGACCCGTACACGGGGCGATACATCTCGTTCAACCGAAGCGAGGGCACCGACGTCTTGGTGCAAATCGACCACATAGTGCCGTTGTTGGACGCCTGGCAGAAGGGCGCTCAGGCGTGGGATTCCGCGAAACGTGTTCAATTCGCCAATGACCCGTTGAATTTGCTTGCCGTGGGAGGTCAGGCCAACCGAAGGAAGAACAGCGGTGACGTTGCAACGTGGCTGCCCGATGCCGATGATTTCCGCTGCACCTACGTGACGAAGGTGGTCGACGTCAAAGTTAAGTACGGCCTGTCGATGACCCAGTCCGAGCACGACGCTGCAGCTCTGATCCTAAGCAAGTGCCAGCTTGCCGCCGGCCCATCATCGGCGCCGCTGCCCTCAACAGGACGCATCCCGTCCGGATCGGCGATTCTTACCAGCACATATCGAGGTTGACGGCGCCATGTCGTGGCGCCCATGAACTCCACGTTCTTGTGGATTCACGTGTCACCGCTGATCAGCGGGCAGGACACGACACGCACAGGCCCGGCGATCAGCCCGCCGGAATCAGCTGCACCCGGCCGGTGTGGGCCGGGACGGAATTCGGGCGCGCCGTCCACACATCACCCGCCAATGCCCCCGGCAGACCGGCCTCGGAAGCCACGAACACCGGCTCCACGCCGCGCACCGCCTGACGGTGAAAGTCGTTGAGCGCAGCGAACGCCCACCGGCCCAGTCGGCAGATCGCGACCAGGTTGACGATCGCCATCAGCGCCATGCCGATATCGGCGAGCTCCCAGACCAGCGATAGCTTGGCCATCGCCCCATACGCGACCGCGATCAGCGTCCACACCCGCAGCGCATGGATCATCCGACTCTTGGCGCCCAGGAACACCAGATTGGCTTCCGCGCAGACGTAGCCGCTGATCACCGAGGAGAACGCGAAAACGAACACCACGGCCGTCATCACGCTGGTGCTCCACGGCCCCAGCCCGACTGCTACCGCGGCCTGGGTCAGGCTGGCGCCGGCGACCGCACCGGCTTGCCCCGGGTCGTAGACATCCGGCCCGGCCACCAGCACGATGAACGCCGTCGCGGTGCAGACCACCATGGTGTCGACGAACACGCCGAGTGACTGAATCAGCCCCTGCTGCACCGGATGTGAGACGGCCGCGGTCGCTGCGACATTAGGGGCACTGCCCATCCCGGCCTCGTTGGCGAACAAGCCGCGTTTGACGCCGTTGAGCATGGCGGCCGCCAGCCCCCCGCCGAAACCGCCTGCCATCTGCCGGATTCCGAACGCGCCGCCGACAATCTGCTCGATCACCCCGGGCAGGCTGGTGATATTGGCCAACACGATCGCGCCTGCCAGCGCCACATAAACCAACGCCACCATCGGCAGCACGACACCGGCGACGCGGGCGACCCGTCGCACCCCGCCGAACAGCACCGGCGCGGTCAGCACCACCAGCACCAGCGTCGTCCATCCCGATCCAACCGAATGCGACGACCGCAGAACGTCACTGACCGCGTTGGCCTGCACCATGTTGAACGCGACGCCCGAGGTGAAGACCAGCAACACGGCGAAGACCACACCGCCGGCCGGCGACCCCAGCCCACGCCGGATGTAGAACGCCGGGCCGCCCCGGAAACCGCCATCGGCGGTGCGGACCTTGAAGATCTGCGCCAGCGTCGCCTCGATCAGCGCCGTCGCCATCCCCAGCGCCGCGGTCACCCACATCCAGAACACCGCGCCCGCGCCGCCGAGGGTGAGGGCGACGGCCACCCCCGCGATGTTGCCGGTACCGACCCGCGACGCGAGCCCGACGCAGAACGCCTGAAAGGACGAAACCTCGCCGTCGTGGCCGCAGGACCGACGCAACTGGCCGATCATCCGCGGAAAATAGCGGACCTGGACGAAACGCGTGCGCACCGTGAAATAGATGCCCGCACCGATCAGCAACGCCAACAGCACGTACGTATACAGAAATCTGCCCAGCGGACCGAGGAACTGCTGCGCAAGATCGTCCATATTCACTTTCTTCAACGACGGCGGATCGCACCGGGCGATCGGGCCATCCTCCGCGCGTTCTAGGCGATTTACGGCGACGAATCGATAACGAATCGACCACCGCCGCGCGTCGTTATCGTCAACCATCAGTTGACGAACCGATGTCGTCAACCTATCGTTGACGCCATGGTTGATTCCGCTCCCGACCCGACTCCCATCGGCTATCCCGTCCGCCTCGACGACCTGATCAACGGCATCAAGCAGGTACACCCCGACGCATTGGACCAACTCACCGACGCCGTACTGGCTGCCGAGCACCTCGGCGAGGTGGCCGACCACCTGATCGGCCACTTCGTCGACCAGGCCCGTCGTTCCGGGGCGTCGTGGACCGAGATCGGCCGGTGTATGGGCGTCACCAAGCAGGCCGCACAGAAGCGCTTCGTGCCCCGGCCCGAAGCCGCACCCCTGGACCCCGAGCAGGGCTTCGGCCGGTTCACCCCGCGAGCCCGCAGCGCGGTGGTGGCGGCCCAGAACGCCGCACACGAGGCGCGCAATCCCGAGATCACGCCGGATCACCTGGTGTTGGGGATGCTCAGCGACCCGCAGGCGTTGGCCACCGCGCTACTGACCGCGCAGCACATCGGCGCGCAACACATCCGCGCAGCGGTGACACTGCCGCCTGGCGGCGACGACCCCGGCACGCTGATCCCGTTCAGCGGCCCGGCGCGCAAAGCCCTCGAGTTGACCTTCCGAGAAGCACTTCGGTTGGGCCACAACTACATCGGCACCGAACACCTGCTGCTGGCGCTGCTCGAGTTGGAGGACGGTACCGGGCCGCTGCACCGGGCCGGCGTCGACAAGCAACGGGTCGAAGCCGATCTGCACACCATCCTGCAGTCGATCGTCGTCACCGCCAAGACCGACCCCACCTGACGGTCGGCCTTCCACTGACCGGGACATTGTCGTCCGCACCCGCCGGGCGATGTGCCATCATGCGACAGTCAGTGACACCAAACCGAAGAAGGCAATGATGCAGCGCTGGTGGCTGGCCCTGGTGGCCCTGTTCATCCCGATTGCCGCGACCATCGTCGTCGCACCGCAGGCGACCGCCCAGGACGCGCCGATCGGCCGCCTCGGCGACACCCTGCGGGTCGAGTACAACGACCCGGCGTTCGGCAAGATCGTCGCCGATGTCGCCGTCCACGACGTGCTGCCGGTCGAGGAGCCGCCGGGCTGGGGCTGGAACGGGACGCCGCGGTGGCGGGCCCAGGGTGGGCCCTGGCGTGCCGGGGTAACCGTGCACACCATCTCCGCCCCCAACCCCTACACCATGTCGGTGGCGTTCACCTTCGACGGTGTGACTCCGGGTGCCGACGCCTACGTGTCCAAGCACACCGACGCCCCCGATTCGCTGGAGAACGTGCTGACCAATGCGCCGGCCGGGGCCACCGTCAACGGCGGTGTCTACTGGGACGTCTACCGCGGACTGGTCACCAACGTGGTGCTGCTGGACAAAACCAACGGCACCCACCTGGCTCAGTGGAACTTGTGAGCCGCGGCGGTCAACGCCAGCAGCCGTGAGGTGGCCCGCAGGTACTTCTTGCGGAAACCACCGGCCAGCATCTCCGCGCTGAAGATGCCGTCCAGCTTTGCCCCCGAGGCGACCACCGGGATACCGGCGTCATAGAGCCGGTCGGTCAACGCCACCAATCGCAGCGCCACGTTCTGGTCGTCGATGGCGTGCACGCCGGTGAGGAACACCGCGCTCACCCCTTCGATCAGGGTGAGGTAGCGCGACGGGTGCATGGTCGCCAGATGATCACACAGCGCGTCGAAGCCGTCCACGGTCGCCCCCGGCACCCCGTCGGCCTGGGCCAGCACCTGCTCGTCGGACAGCGGCTCGGGGGCCGGCGGCAGGTCGCGGTGCCGGTAATCCGGCCCTTCGATGCGCACCGTGGTGAAAATCTGTGCCAGCGTATGTATTTCACGCATGAAATCCTGCGCGGCGAAGCGGCCTTCGCCGAGCTGCTCGGGCAGCGTGTTCGAGGTGACCGCCACCGACACCCCGCGCTCGACCAACTGCGACAGCAGCCGGGAGATCAAGGTGGTGTTACCCGGGTCGTCGAGCTCGAACTCGTCGATGCACAACAGGGTGTAGTCACCGAGCAGATCGATGCATTCGAGGAAGCCGAACACCCCGGCCAGCTGGGTGAGTTCCATGAACGTCGCGAACACCCGGCGCTGTTCGCCCATCTGGTGATACGCCGAGGCCAGCAGGTGGGTTTTGCCGACCCCGAAGCCGCCGTCGAGGTAGAGCCCGAGGCCGGGCAGCACCTCCCGCTTGCCGAACAGTTTCTTGCGACCAGCCCGACGTTGCACCGCCTCGGTGCAGAACGCGGCGCAGGCCTGCACGGCCGCGGCCTGACTGGGCTCCGACGGGTCGGGCCGGTAGGTGGCGAAACTCACCTCGGTGAAGGTGGGAGGCGGTGTGAGCTGGGCGATCAGCCGTTCCGGTGAAACGCTGGGATGCCGATCGACCAGATGTCCTATTTGAGCGGAACCGGGGTCATGCATGCAGGAACTGTAAACACGTGCTGCACTGATGGTCATGGAGGTCGCGCAGTTGGGGTCGGTACGGCGCATCGACGCCGACACCGATCACGCCGAACTAGCCCAGCTCTACGCCTACCCCACCGATGTGCAGCGCAGCTGGGTGCGGGCGAATTTCATCAGCAGCCTGGACGGTGGCGCCACCGCCGCGGGGCGGTCTGGAGGACTGGCCGGGCAGGGCGATCGGGTGGTGTTCGGTCTGCTGCGCGCGCTGGCCGACGTGATCGTGGTCGGCGCCGGCACGGTGCGTGTCGAGAACTACGGCGGTGCGCGGCTCAGCGTCGCGCAACGCCGGGATCGCCAGGCCCGCGGGCAATCCGAAATCCCACAGCTGGCCATCGTCACGAAATCCGGTCAGCTGGACCGGGATATGCGGGTGTTCACCGACACCGAAGTGCCGCCGCTGGTGCTGACCTGCACAGCGTCGGCGGCACCGACCCGGCGGGCACTGGCCGGGGTGGCCGAGGTGCTGGATTGCTCGGCGCGAGACCCCGGGCAGGTTGACGAAGCCACCGCGGTGGCGACACTGGCCGGGCGGGGACAGCGTCGGGTGCTGACCGAAGGCGGTCCGATGCTGCTGAGCTCGCTGATCGAGAACGAACTCCTCGATGAGCTGTGCCTGACGATCGCCCCGTGTGTGGTCGGCGGCACCGCACGCCGGATCGCGACCGGGCCGGGGCAGGTGCTGACCCAGATGCGCTGCGCCCACCTGCTCAACGACGACGCCGGCTACCTCTACACCCGCTATGTGAAAGAGGCCTGACGGCGCCGATGCGCGCCGGACCGGCGCGAGGAGAAGCCGGCACATCCAGTACCGACGGCGCCGATGCGCGCCGGACCGGCGCGAGGAGAAGCCGGCACATCCAGTACCGCGAGCGCAGTCGCTAGTGTGGTCGCATGCGCGCCACATCCGCCACCGTCCTGCTCGCGGCGGGCGTCTTGTTGGCGGGCTGTGCGCCGCTGGGCCTGGCCGCTGATCCCCGGTTCGCCACCGACTCCGGCGCCGGCCCGCAGGGACAGCCCGCCACCACCGCGCAGACCAGCGGGCCGCCGCCGATCGAAGCCCCCAAGAACAAGCTGACCTGGAAGGACTGCACGTCGCGGGTGTTCGCCGGCGCCGCGGTCCCGGCGGCGCCCGGCATCAAGTTGGACTGCGCCAGCTACGACGCCGACCTCGACTCGCTCAACGGTGCCTCCGGATCGATCAACATCGGTGTGGTGCGTGCCCGGTCGGTGAAAACCCCCGAGGATGCGGGGCCGCTGGTGCTGACCACGGGTTCAGACCAGCCGACGTCGCTGCAGCTGCCGGTGTGGCTGTCGCGCGCGGGAGCAGACGTGCTGGGTGGGCACCCGATCGTCGCCGTCGACCGCCGCGGCATGGGCATGTCGAGCGCGGTGGACTGCCGCGACACCTTGGAACGCCAGGACATGTGGGATCAGGCCCAGTTCGATGTCGGCGACGACCCGGTGGCCAACCTGGGCAACATCACGGTGGGTGCCACCACCAACTGCACCGACACCATCTCCCCCGGCGACTCCGCCTACGATTCCGCCCACGCCGCCGAGGACATCGAACGGTTGCGGAGCCTGTGGGACGTGCCGCAGCTGGCGCTGATGGGCGTCGGCAATGGCGCCGAAGTGGCGCTGGCCTACGCCGCGTCGCACCCGACCAAGGTCGCCCGGCTGATCCTCGACTCCCCCAACCCGCCGGGGGTCGCCGCCGAGTCCGCGGCCGAGCAGGCGGTCAAGGGGCAACAGGGCGCGCTGGACGCGTTCGCCGCCCAGTGTGCCGCGATGAACTGCGCGCTGGGGCCCGATCCGAAGGGCGCCGTCGACGCGCTGCTGGCCGCCGCCCGGTCCGGCAACGGACCCGGCGGGGCATCGACGGCCGCGGTGGCCGACGCCATCACCGCCGCGCTGGGCTATCCGTCCGGCGACAGCGCCGGCACCACGCTGAACCTGGCCAACGCACTGGCCGCGGCGCGCTCCGGCGACGCCAACCTGCTGACCAACCTGATCAACCAGGCGCACAACGGCCGTGACACCGACGGCCAGTTCATCAACTCCTGCAGCGACGCGGTCAACCGCCCGACCCCGGACCGTGTCCGAGAACTGGTCGTGGCCTGGGGCAAGCTGTACCCGCAGTTCGGTACCGTCGGCGCGCTCAACCTGGTGAAATGCCTGAACTGGCCGAGCAGCTCGGCGCCGCAGCCGCCCAAGGACCTCAAGATCGCCGTGCTGCTGTTGGGCGTGCAACACGACCCGATCGTCGGCGATGAGGCGGTCGCCGCGGCCGCCGCGACCATCATCAACGCCGGCACGGCCAGCAAGCGGGTGATGTGGCAGGGCACCGGCCACGGTGCCAGCATCTACTCGTCGTGCGCGGTCCCGCCGCTGATCGGGTATCTGGACAGCGGCAAGCTTCCCGAGACCGACACGTTCTGCCCGGCCTGACGCCGCCTGCGGAACTTCGGACCGCCGAGCGAGAAGCCAAGTTCACACCCGGCGCCCAACGTGAAGCCAACTTCACCCTCGGCCGCCGATCCTGACCGGTGAGCAGCCACCCGCTCGGTATAGGGTGCGCTGGTGACGGCTGTTGACTCGTTCCGTACCGCCATTCTGGCCGCATTTCGTCCCCGCACCAGCGCACCGAGCACCGCGACCCTGCTGCGTTCGATTCTGTGGCCGGCCGCGATCCTGTCGGTGATCCACCGCAGCGTGGTGTTGACCACCAACGGCAACATCACCGACGACTTCAAGCCGGTGTACCGCGCGGTGTCGAACTTCCGGCACGGGTTGGACCTGTACAACGAGCATTTCAACTATGTCGATCCGCATTACCTCTACCCGCCCGGCGGCACCTTGCTGATGGCGCCGTTCGGGTATCTGCCGTTCGCGGAGTCCCGATACCTGTTCATCCTGATCAACACGATCGCCATCCTGATCGCCGCCTACCTGCTGCTGCGGCTGTTCGACTTCACCGTGACCTCGGTGGCCGCCCCGGCGCTGCTGCTGGCCATGTTCTGCTCGGAGAGTGTCACCAACACACTGGTGTTCACCAACATCAACGGGGTCATCCTGCTTCTGGAGGTGCTGTTCTTCCGCTGGCTGCTGGACGGCAAACCGGGTCATCAGTGGTGGGCCGGCGTGGCGATCGGGCTGACCCTGGTGGTCAAGCCGGTGCTGGCGCCGTTGCTGCTGTTGCCGCTGCTCAACCGGCAGTGGCGGGCGCTGGTGCCCGCGATTGGGGTGCCGTTGGCGTTCAACGCGGCGGCCTGGCCGCTGGTGCCCGACCCGATGGACTGGATCACCGGCACCCTGCCCTACATGCTGGGTACCCGTGACTACTTCAACAGCTCGATCCTGGGCAACGGGTTGTTCTTCGGCCTGCCGCCCTGGCTGATCCTGTTCCTGCGGATCGGATTCACGCTGCTGGCCGCGGCCAGCCTGTGGCTGCTGTACCGCTACTACCGGGTGCGCGACCCGCGGTTCTGGCTGCTGACCAGCTCCGGGGTGCTGTTGGTGACGTCGTTCCTGGTGATGTCACTGGGTCAGGGCTACTACTCGATGGTGCTGATCCCGTTTTTGATGACGGTCGTGCTGCCCAACTCGGTGATCCGCAACTGGTTGGCGTGGCTGGGCGTCTATGGCTTCATGTCGTTGGACCGCTGGCTGCTGTTCAACTGGATGTTCATCGGTCGCCCGCTGGAATATCTGCGGATCACCTACGGCTGGTGCCTGATCGACATCGTGGTCTTCGTGGTGCTGCTGTACCGCTACCTGGACGCCAAGGCCGACAACCGGCTTGAGGACGGCATCGATCCGGTCTGGCTGACCGATACGGAAGAGCGCGTTAGCGTGGAGGCATGAGCACCCCGCAGCCGAAGGTTAACCTGAGCGACGACGAGTGGCGGCAACGGCTCAACCCCGCCGAGTTCGAGGTGTTGCGCCGTGCCGGCACCGAGCGCCCGCACACCGGTGAGTACACCAACACCAAGACCGAGGGCGTCTATCAGTGCCGGGCCTGCGGGGCCGAGCTGTTCCGCAGCACCGAGAAGTTCGAATCGCATTGCGGCTGGCCGTCGTTCTTCGATCCGTCCAACTCCGACGCCGTGGTGTTGCGGTCCGACGATTCGCTGGGAATGACCCGCACCGAGGTGCTGTGCGCCAACTGCCACAGCCATCTCGGTCACGTTTTCGCCGGCGAGGGCTACCCCACCCCCACCGATCAGCGCTACTGCATCAACTCGATCTGTCTGACGCTGGTCCCCTCCAGCTAGGCGGCGAGTCGGAAATTCTCGACGCCCCACTCGGCGTGTCACGTCGCAGAATTCCGGCTCGGCGAAGCAACCCGGTTAGGGCAGCGACGCGACCAGTCGCTCCACCTCGACGCGCGGGCCGGTGAAGAACGGGGTCTCCTCGCGGGTGTGCCGACGGGCGTCGGTGGCCCGCAGGTCCCGCATCAGGTCGACGATGCGGTCCAGCTCAGGTGCCTCGAACGCCAGGATCCATTCGTAGTCGCCCAGCGCGAACGCCGGCACGGTGTTGGCGCGCACGTCCTTGTATCCGCGCGCGGCCATCCCGTGCTCGGAGAGCATCCGGCGGCGTTCCTCGTCAGGCAGCAGATACCACTCGTAGGACCGCACGAACGGGTACACGCAGACGTAGGCGCCGGGCTCCTCACCGGCGATGAAGGCCGGGACGTGGCTCTTGTTGAACTCGGCCGGCCGGTGCAGCGCCACGCTGCTCCACACCGGTGTGCTGGCCCGTCCCAGCGTGGTGGTGCGCCGGAAGTCGGCGTAGGTGGCCTGCAACGACTCCACCTTCTCGGCGTGGGTCCAGATCATGAAGTCGGCGTCTGCGCGCAGCCCCCCGACGTCGTAGAGCCCCCGCACCACCACACCGCGTTCCTCCTGCTGTTTGAGGAACGTCCCGGTCTCGTCGATGACGGCGTCCCGCTGGTCGCCGAGAGCACCTGGGCGCACCTGAAACACCGAGAACATCAGGTAGCGGAGCGTGGAATTCAGTGCGTCGTAGTCGAGGCGGGTCATAGCTCCTATCGTGCCCTATATTGCCGAGCCGCCGCCGAGCAGCTCCGAGACCGCCCGGCCGGCCGTCGCGACGCAGGCCGGAACCCCGATGCCGTCGAGGTAGTTGCCTGCCAGCGCCACCGACGGAGGCAGCTCGGCGCGCAACTCGGCGACCAGCGCGGCATGGCCGGGCCGGTATTGCGGCATCGCGGAGACCCAGCGCCGCACGCACACGTCCAGCGGGTCGACATCGACGCCGAATACCGTCGCGATGTCGGCCACCGCCCACGACAGCAGTTCCTCGTCGGTGGCGCCCTGCGGGGTGTCGCCGAAGCGACCGAACGACAATCGCATCAGCTCCACCTTGTCGCCGTACCCCCAACTGCCCCATTTGCGCGACGTCAAGGTGATCGCCTTGGCCTGCAACCGTTCTCCGCTGGCGACCAGCACACCGGATTGGTTGGGCAGTGCGGTGCCCGCCGGCACCGCCAGGGCGACCAGCGCCGAGGTCGCACACCCGATCCGGCTCGCCACCGCCGCGGCCCGTGGAGCGAATCCGGTGGTCAGCCGGGCCAGATCGGGTGCCGGGACGGCCAGGATCACCGCGTCGGCGCGCCAGTGGCCGCCGGCGGCGTCCCGCATCGACCAGCCATCGGGGCTCAGGTGAATCCATTCCACCGCGGCCCTGATCCACTGCGGCCGGCTGCGGCGAACCAGTTCGTCCACCAGCACGCCGTAGCCGCCGTCCAATGCCCCGAACACCGGCCCGAGACGGTCGGCCGGCAGCGCGGTCCGGACCGCCTCGGTCAGGCTTCGGGCGCCGCGGTCCAGCGCGGCGGCCACGGTCGGAACCGCGGCCCGCAACCCGATCGTCGCCGCTGAGCCCGCGTACACCCCGGCCAGCATCGGGTCCACCGAACGGGCCACCACCTGCTCACCGAACCGATCGGCGACCACGGTCGCCACCGCCGGATCGTCACCGGGCCGCCAGTTCAGCGGGCGGGTGGGTTCGGCATCGATGCGGGCGCAGGTCGCATCGTCGACCAGCCCCGCGACCGAGCGCGCCGACGACGGAATGCCGTTGACGGTGTCCGGCGGCAACGGGTGCAGCCGGCGTTGGCTGTAGATCAGCGGCCGCACCCCGGTGGTCCCGATCTGCCGGCTCGCCAGCCCGAGTTCGGACAGCAATGCAGGCACCTCGGGCCGACGCACTACGAACGCTTCGGCGCCGACATCCATGTGGTACCCGCCAACCTGCTCGGTGCGCAGCACCCCACCCAGTCGGTCAGCCGGGTCGAACAGGGTGATGACAGCGTCGCCGCCGACCGCCAGACGCAGCCGGTACGCGGCAACCAGTCCTGAAATCCCGCCTCCGACAATGCAATACGACCGCTTCACAGCGAATGCACCAGCGCCACCAGATCGGTGAGAATGCCCGGGTCGGTCTCGGGAAGCACCCCGTGGCCAAGGTTGAAGACGTGACCGCAGACTCCGGCCTGCACGGCCCGGCGTCCGTCATCGACCACCGCCCGCGCCGCACGTTCCACCACCGGCCAGCCGGCCAGCAGTACGGCTGGGTCAAGATTGCCCTGCAGCGCGGTACCGGGCGCGACCCGGGCCGCGGCATCGGTCAGCGACGTCCGCCAGTCCACTCCGACCATCCGGTCCGGGGCCGGCCGCACCGCTTCCGACATCGCCCCCAGCAGCTCGGCGGTGCCGACCCCGAAGTGCGTCGTCGGCACGCCGGCGTCGGCCAGCGTGGCGAACACCCGGGAACTGTGCGGCAACACGTAGCTGCGGTAGTCGGCCAGTGACAGCGCACCCGCCCACGAGTCGAAGACCTGGATGGCGTCAACTCCGGCGGCCAGCTGGACACGCAGGAACGCGATGGTCAGATCCGTCAGCGACTCCATCAGGGCATGCCAGCATTCCGGGTCGGCCAGCATCATCGCCTTGGTTCGGGCGTGGGTGCGGCTCGGCCCGCCCTCCACCAGGTAGGAGGCGAGGGTGAACGGCGCACCGGCGAACCCGATCAGCGGCACCTCGCCGAGCGCGGCCACCAACAGCGACACCGCCTCCGAAACCGCCTGCACCGCCTGCGGGTCAAGCGGCTTGAGCGCCGCGACATCGGCCGCGGCGCGCACCGGTTCGGCGATCACCGGCCCGACGTCGGGCACGATGTCCAGGTCGATACCGGCACCGCGCAGCGGCACCACGATGTCGGAGAACAGGATCGCCGCGTCCACATCGTGGCGGCGCACCGGCTGCAGGGTGATCTCGGTGACCAACTCCGGGTCGAAACACGCCGACAGCATGCTGTGCTGGGCTCGAAGCGCCCGGTACTCGGGCAACGAGCGGCCGGCCTGCCGCATGAACCAGACCGGCGGACGCCCGGGGATGCGCCCGGCGATGGCGGCCAGATACGGGGACTCGGACAGATCTCGACGGATACTCATCGGGCTCCATGCTGCCACGACGTGATCGCAACCGATTCCAGTCCCGCAATACCGACATATCCGCTGGTAGTGGGTGGTTACCCGGCCGTGATCGAGCCGAATCGGCGCGCCTGCTCCCCTGTGTCGGCGGATGGGTCTAGCGTCAAATGTTGTGAGTTCCGCCGAACCGGCCCCCTTCCGCGATGCGGTTGCGGCGCTGAATGCTGCGACGGTGCGGCCGGAGATCGAGTTGGGCCCCATCCGGCCGCCGCAGCGTCTGGCACCCTACAGCTACGCGTTGGGCGCCGAGGTCAAGCACCCCGAAGGTGAGGGCGTCCCCGAACAGTCCGAGGGCGACGCCTTCGGCCGGCTGATCCTGCTGTACGACCCGGAAGGCTCGGAAGCCTGGGACGGCACCATGCGATTGGTCGCCTACATCCAGGCCGACCTGGATTCGCAGGAGGCCCTCGACCCACTGTTGCCCGAGGTGGCGTGGAGTTGGCTGGTTGAGTCTTTGGAGTCACGCACCGAGCACGTCACCGCGCTCGGTGGCACCGTCACCGCCACCACCTCGGTGCGCTACGGCGATATCGCCGGGCCGCCGCGCGGCCACCAGCTGGAGCTGCGGGCCTCCTGGACGGCGACCGCCCTCGACCTGGACACCCACGTCCAGGCGTTCTGCGACGTGCTGGAACATGCCGCGGGCCTGCCGCCGGTCGGGGTGACCGACCTGAGCTCGCGGCCCCGCGCCTGACATGTGCCAGGCCGACAGCACCGAAACCGAACCCACCCCGCTGCCCCACCCGGCGGGTGGTGTGCCGGATTTGTCGGTCACCGTCGAGCAGATCGCCGCAGCCGCCACGCTGCTGGACAGCGGTCACGGGCCGTTCGCGGTGGACGCCGAGCGGGCGTCGGGCTTCCGCTATTCCAGCCGCGCCTACCTGATCCAGATCCGGCGCGCCGGCGCCGGCACCGTGTTGATCGACCCGGTCAGCCACGGCGGGGATCCGCTGGACGTACTGCGGCCCGTCGCCGCGGTACTCAGCCAGGATGAATGGATTCTGCACGCCGCCGATCAAGACCTGCCATGCCTGGCCGAAGTCGGCATGCGTCCACCCGCCCTCTACGACACCGAGTTGGCCGGGCGGCTTGCCGGGCTGGAACGGGTCAACCTGGCGGCGATGGTGCAGCGCCTGCTCGGGCTGGGGCTGGCCAAGGGACACGGTGCTGCCGACTGGTCCAAACGGCCGCTCCCCGCGGAGTGGCTGAACTATGCCGCGCTGGATGTCGAGGTGCTGATCGAGTTACGCGAATCGATCGCCGGCGTCTTGGCGGATCAAGGCAAAAGCGCTTGGGCGGCAGAGGAATTCAATCATCTCAAGCGCTTCGAGGCACCGCCCACCCGACGGGACCGGTGGCGGCGCACGTCGGGTATCCACAAGGTGCGCAACCAGCGCGGGCTGGCTGCGGTGCGTGAGTTGTGGACCGTGCGCGATCACATCGCCCAGCGGCGCGACATCGCGCCGGGCCGGATTCTGCCCGATTCGGCGATTGTGGCTGCCGCGATCGCCGACCCCAAGACCGTCGACGACCTGGTTGAGCTCCCGGTGTTCGGCGGACGAAAGCAACGACGCAGCGCGAACACCTGGTTCGCCGCGTTGGTGACCGCCCGGGAGAATCCCGAACCCCCGGACAGCGTCGACACGCCCAACGGCCCGCCTCCGGCGGTGCGCTGGAGTAGGCGCAAGCCCGAGGCCGCCGCCCGGTTGGAGGCAGCCCGTGCCGGTCTGGCGGCGCTGTCCGAGCAGCTTTCGGTACCCGCCGAGAATCTCATCTCACCGGAGTTGGTGCGACGGCTGTGCTGGGACTGGACCGGGGCCCCCGATGCAGCCGCCGCCATCGATGCGGTCCTGCGCGAGGGTTCCGCCCGGCACTGGCAACGCGAGTTGGTGGTGCCGGTGCTGGCTACCGCGCTGGGCGACTAACCAGGCGAGCAGCTATCCAGGGGGCTTCGCACCGTGGTGGACGATGAAAATTTCACCGAGTGTGCGGATTGGTACCCAACACGCCGCCTCAGACTCAAGTGATCGCTGCAACACCTGATCGAGAGGTGTTGGTGCGGTATGGGTCACGAGACTGGGTTTCGGGGTCACGGTGTTCATCTCGGTGCCGAGGCGGCGTCGGTGCGCCAGCGGTTCTGGGAGCAGGTGAGATCGGGGCTTTCGCCGACGGCTGCGGCGACGGTGGCTGGTGTGGCGGGCGGGACGGGCCGCGAGTGGGCTAGGCAGGCGGGGTATCAGACCAACACCAAGCACTACGGCATCCGGTATTCGCGGCAGGTCAAGGATGTTTTTTGGCGCGGGTTGCGCTCGGGTGCGACGCCGGCGCAGGCCGCTGTGACTGCCGGCGTGTCAGAGCACACCGCTCGGCGCTGGGTCGATCAGGCTGGCTATGTGCCAAGAACACCGATTGTCGCTGTTGGAGAGCCTGAATTGCCGTCGCGGTTGTTGTCGTTTACCGAACGCTGCCGCCTGGAACAGTTGTTGGAGGCGGGCACCGCACCGGCTGAGGCGGCGCGCCTGTTGGGGCGCCATGCGTCCACGGTCTCC
>NZ_JCALCW010000036.1:0-54200 GCF_059812545.1 Mycobacterium sp. NGS50 | reverse complement strand
CCCTAAAGAGCTCGCCCTAGAGAGTCAGCAGCACCTTGCCGGCCACCTCGCCCGACGCCAGTAGCCGATGCGCATCGGCGGCCTCTTCGATCGGCAGCCGCGCCCCGATCACCGGCGCGACCCGGCCGTCGGCGATCATCGGCCACACCGATGCGGTCACCGCCTCGACGACGGCACCCTTGCCGTGCGGTCCGCTCACCGGGCGCGCGCGCAACGTCGTGCCGATCACCCGGGCCCGCTTGCCGAGCAGCTTGCCCAGGTTGAGTTCGGCCTTCACCCCGCCTTGCATGCCGATGACGACGAGCTGGCCATCGAGGGCGAGCGCGTCGATATTGCGGTCCAGATAGGCCGCGCCCATGATGTCTAGGATCACGTCGGCACCCGCGCCGCCGGTGGCCCCCGACACCTGTGCGACGAAGTCCTCGTCGCGGTAGGAGATGGTGAGTTCGGCGCCCAGGTCGCGGCACAGCTGCAGCTTGTCGTGCGACCCGGCGGTGACCGCCACCCGCGCCCCCAGTGCCCGCGCGACCTGAATGGCGTGGCTGCCGACCCCGCTGGCACCGCCGTGGACCAGCAGCCACTGCTCGGCGGCCAAACCGGCGGTCATCACCAGGTTGGACCACACCGTGCACGCCACTTCCGGCAGGCCGGCGGCATCCACCAGTGCGACGCCGTCTGGCACCGGCATCACCTGGGCGGCCGGCACCGCGGCCTGCTCGGCATACCCGCCGCCCGCCAGCAGGGCACAGACCGGTTGCCCGACAGTCCATTGCGTGACGCCCGCGCCCAGCGCGGCGATCACCCCGGACACCTCCATGCCGATGATCTCGCTGGCGCCCGGCGGCGGCGGGTAACGGCCGGCGGCCTGTAGCAGGTCGGCGCGGTTGACGCCGGCGGCCGCGACGGTGATCAGCACCTCGTCGGGGCCCGGCGACACGTCGGGCACTTCTTGCCAGCGCAGCTCGGTGGCGGACTCCGCGACGATCGCGTGCATTCCGGACACGCTACTACCGGCTGGCCGCCAACCGGCCCGGCGCCGATCGCTACGCTTGTCGACGGTGGCGTGGCAGAGCGGCCTAATGCACTCGCCTTGAAAGCGAGAGTCGGCTAAACCCGACCGGGGGTTCAAATCCCTCCGCCACCGCAGGTCAGGGATGGTTTTCAGTACAGAGCGCGGCCGAGGATCACGAAAGCGGCCAAGGCGAACAACACGGCGTTGAGGGCGACGCTGGCCGGTTCGTGGAGTCGGCTGTGCGCCCAGGCTGCGCCGATCATCACCACGCACAAGCCCGCCGCGGCCACCGGTGTCAGCACCGTGCCGATGCCCGCCAGACCCGGCGCCACCAGCCCGACGGCCGCGAGCAGTTCCATCGCCGCGGTGAAACGCACCACCGGTGTCGGGAACATGGCGACCCCGGTTTGCCCGGTGGCGAGCATCCGCTCCCTGCTCATCGTCAGCTTGGCGGATCCGGATGCGGCGAAGACCGCGGCCAACACCAGTTGAGCGGTCCATAGTGCGGTGTTCATGACTATCTCCTTCTGTTTTCCGGCTATGTGGGTGAGACGAGACGGGTCGGCGTTCTGTGACACCGCGATGTCGGCTGAAAACGACGTCCAAATTCCGAAATCCTCCGGATTCCGGGGCTATAGGTGAATCTGGACGTCGATTTCAGTGCATGCCGCCGCGTGCCCGCGGTCCCGGTCAGTGGGAAGCAGCAGTCCGAAGATCACCCGCGTCCGCGTAGTGTCCCGGTGCACTCGGCAGCGAGGAGGACGACGGATGACCACTGCGGAACAGCGGTACGGCGGCGGAGTACTCGCCATCACCGGCGGCGGCGCCGGCGTCGGCGAAGGGTTGGCCCGATACGCGGCATCGATCGGCATGAAGGTGGCGATCGCCGATGTCGACTTGGCGGCCGCGGAAAGCGTGGTCGGCGAGCTCGCCCACGCGGGAGCAGTCGCCGTCGCGCACCGGGTCGATGTGCGTGACCTCGCGCAGGTGCAGGCGTGGGCCGACACCGTGTACGGCGAACTCGGGCCGGTGACGCTGCTGATCAACAACGCGGGAATCGAACAGTTCGGATTCCTCTGGGACACCCCGGTGGAGAACTGGCAGCGACTACTCGACATCAATGTGACGGGAGTATTCAACGGAGTGAAGGCGTTCGTGCCGCGGATGGCCGCGGCCGGCGTGCCCGCCCACATCTGGAACCTGTCCTCGATCGGCGGTGTGGCGGTCGCGGCGCGCCAGGCCCCCTACATCGTCAGCAAGCACGCGGTCCTGGCGCTCACCGAAAACCTCCTGGTCGACGTGCAGGCCGCCGGGTTGGACATCACCGTGGCCGCGGTCTTGCCGGGCGCGGTGACCAGCAACATCTTCTTGTCCGCGGGCGGGGTCGACGGCGGTGGGGACGCGTCGGCATCGGACGCCGAGCGGGCAGCGATGCTGAAGGTCCGCGCCGCCGCGATGCCGCCGGTCGAAGCCGCCGAGCGGGTGTTCGCCCAGGCGGCGGCGGGCGATTTCTACCTGCTGACCCAGCCGGAGATGGTCGGGGCGGCGATGACCGCCCGCGGCGAGCAGTTGCGTACCCGCAGCGCCCCGCGGTCGCGCACCTAGCCGGCGGCTCGGCTGCCGCGCGGCGAGATCCGTGGAAGGATCGTGGTCGAGCTCGTGCAGCCGGACTGGGGGTCAACCGCATGTCGCCGAACACCGAAGTGCTGAGCAAGGTCCCGACACCGGATCGGGCCGAAGACAATGCGTTCTTTCCGTCCCCGTATTCGCTGAGTCAGTACGTTCCGCCGAAGACCAACTTCGCCGGGGTGCAGCACAAGGGCGCCTATACCGGGGGCCGATGGAAGGTGCTGATGATCGGCACCGAGGAACGCTACCTGCCGCTGCAGAACGGCAAGCTGTTCTCCACCGGCAACCATCCGGTGGAGATGCTGCTGCCCTGCCACCACCTGATGGAGGCCGGCTTCGAGGTCGACGTGGCCACCGTCGCGGGCTATCCGGTCAAGCTCGAACAGTGGGCGATGCCGCGCGAGGACGAGGCCGTCTTGGCGACCTACGCGGCGCTCAAACCCAAACTCACCCAACCCAAGAAGCTTGCCGACGTCGTCGCCGACGAGCTGGGCCCGGACTCGGACTACCTCGCCGTTTTCATACCGGGCGGGCACGGGGCGGTGGTCGGACTGCCGGACAGCACGGCGGTCGAGCAGACGCTGGACTGGGCGTTGGCCAACGACAGGTTCGTCATCACCTTGTGCCACGGCCCGGCGTCGTTGCTGGCCGCCGCGCTGGGCAAGGGGGAATCGCCGTTCAACGGATATGAGGTGTGCGTCTTTCCCGACGCGCTGGACGAAGGCCCGAATCTCGAGATCGGTTATCTGCCAGGCCGATTGCGGTGGCTGGTAGCCGAGCGGCTGCGCGAGCAGGGGTTGACCGTGGTCAACGACGACATGACCGGCAAGGTCCACCAGGACCGCCGGCTTCTCACCGGCGACAGCCCGCTGGCCTCCAATGGGCTCGGACTGCTTGCCGCGGAGTGTCTGGTCAACGCCGCCGCAAGCTGATCCGCGATTGCGTCGCCGCGCGCAGTTCGGCGACGTCGCCGTCCCACCCCAGGACCCGTAGCGCGCCCTGAGCCGTCGTCCAGGGGTGATCGGGGGGACAGCTGCCGTCGTCGGAACGCTGGTTGATCGCGGACTCGACCAATCGAAACGGCAGATCGTCGGCGCCGGCCGGGCCCTGGCATAACGCGATCACGGCCCGGGACAACTTCCGGTAGTGGCCCCGCAGTTCGGCGCGGCGCCGCCGGAACGCATCGAAACGCTCGGTGCGCAGGTCCGGCAGCAGATACAGCGCGCCCAGATTCCACTTCGCACCGCACAGCAGTTGTGTGTCGGCAACGACCAGGGTGTGTAACCGTGCCGCGGGGGGCCCGGACTCGGCCAGCAGCTCACCGGCCAGCTGCAGCGAGGTGTCCACGGTGTCGGCCAGCAGCGCGTCAAGGATGTCGGCCTTGGTGGCGAAGTGGTGATACAGCGACGCCTGCCTGACGCCGACCGCGTCGGCGATGCGCCGCGTCGAGGTGGTGGCGTAGCCGACCGTAGTGAACAGTTCGGCGGCGGCGTCGAGGATCTCGTCTGTGGCGCTCTCCCCCGGCCGCCGGGCCGCCACCAGTCGGGGGCGCCCACGCTTGTCGCTCTGCATGGGCACATCCTCCCCCGGCATTATTTCTATCGTATGATAGGTAATCATACTAGGGTGCGCAGTGTCGAGAGGAGACACGCGGTGAGCACGGATTCGACCAGCGGCGCCCGATCCCACGCCCGCGCCCAGGCGCTACAGGCCTCGATGCGGCTGCCCGAGGCACCCGATGGCCTCGACCCGTCGGCGCTGACCTGGGCCGAGTCGATCCCGCCCAACGGCTATGCCACCAAGGTGCTGGCACGCGGCAGCCGCGTCCGGCTGATCGACCCGGACGGCGGCGCGTGCGGGCATCTGCTGCTGTATCGGGCCGAGGCACCGTGGGAGCGGCTCAATGTCGCCGACACCATGAAGGTGCCGTGGCAGGCATACCTGAGCGCGGGTCATCCGCTGCTGTCCGATCAGGGCCGTCTGCTGGCGACCGTCGTCGCCGATTCCTCCGGCCACCACGACCTGCTGTGCGGCCCCACCACCGACGGGCGTCGGCTGCTGCTCCTGGGCGGGCTCAAGCACGACCTCGACATCCGCGACGTCGCTCCGTCGCTGGCGTTGTTCCGCGGCACACGTGTCGACCCCGCATCCGGCGCGCTGGGGTTCACCGGATCCGCCGGGCCCGGGGCTGCGGTGGATCTGCTGATCGAACTGCCGGTGCTGCTGGTGTTGGCCAACACCGCCCACCCGCTGGATCCCGACCCATCGCCGACCGTGCTGGACGTGCTGGCCTGGCGTGCCGACCAGGAGCTGGCCACGCGGATCAACCAGGATCCGGAATATCAACGCGCCGTGGACAATACCGAGGCGGTGCTGCGCGCATGCTGACCATCTGCGACGAGGTGGTGCCGGCCTGCGCACCGTGGTCGGCCGCGGTGCAGGCCGGGGATCGCCTCCAGATCATCGACCTGCACGGCAACCAGGCGGTGGACTGCCTGCTTTATGACGCCGCCGACCACACCCGCCGCTACAGCGCGCAGGCCACCGTGGCGGCGCAACGCAATATCTTCCTCAGCACCGGTTCGGTGCTGCGCGCGGCCGACGGGACCGCGCTGATGACCGTCGTCGCCGACGACGTCGGTAACCACGACACCATCGCCGGCGCCTGCTCCCAGGAGTCCAACACGCTGCGCTACGGGCATCACACCGCCCACCAGCACGCGTGTGTGGAGAACTTCCTGGCCGAGGGCGCACGGTGGGGTCTGGGCAAACGTGACCTGGTGTCCAACATCAACTGGTTCATGAACGTTCCGGTCGAGGATGACGGCACGCTGGGCATCGTCGACGGACGGTCGGCACCCGGCAAGAGCCTGACCCTGCAGGCCACCGTCGACACGCTCGTGCTGGTGTCGAACTGCCCGCAGATCAACAACCCCTGCAATGGTTTTGACCCGACCCCGGTGCGAATGGTGATCACCCGGGAATGATCGGCATCGAGGTGCTCCGGCCCGGCATGCTCACCACCGTGCAGGACTGGCCCGGCCGCGCCGGGTACTGGCATGTCGGGGTACCGCCGTCGGGGCCGATGGACGATCTATCGTTTCGGCTCGGCAACCAGGCCCTCGGCAATCCGGAAGGTGCGGCCGGTTTGGAATGCACCAAAGCCGGTCCTGCCCTGCGATTCACCGCGGATGCCCGGGTGTGCGTCACGGGTGCCCCGGTACCGGTGACGGTGGATGGCGTTCCGGTGGCGCAGTGGCGCGCGGTGCGCGTGCCCGCGGGTGCTGTGCTCGACGTCGGCACGATCCGCGGCCCCGGCATGCGCTGTTATGTGCTGGTGGCCGGCGGCCTACGTGCATCGGAATTTCTCGGTAGCGCAGCGACGTTCACGCTCGGCGGCTTCGGCGGCCATCAGGGCCGGGCGCTGCGCGCAGGCGACCGATTGGTCGCTGCGGCCGGCCGAGGCGCGTCCGGCCGGGTGCCGCACGACAGCGTGCCCAGCATCGGCCGCCGCTGGCAGCTGGCGGTCACCGAAGGCCCGCACGGCGCACCCGAATTCCTCACCCGCGCCGATGTTTCCACCCTGCTGAGCACCGACTACGCCGTGCATTTCAACTCCGATCGCACCGGAGTGCGGCTGGTCGGGCCCAAGCCGCAGTGGGCCCGCGTCGACGGCGGTGAGGCCGGCCTGCATCCGTCGAACATTCACGACACCGCCTACAGCGTCGGCACCCTGGACTTCACCGGCGATACCCCGATCCTGCTCGGCCCGGACGGTCCCAGCCTGGGCGGGTTCGTCTGCCCGCTCACGGTGGTGGAAGGCGACCGCTGGAAGCTCGGCCAGCTGGCGCCCGGCGACACCGTGCGGTTCGTGCCGGTGCGCGCCGAACGGGCGCCGTCGCCGCGAGAACTGGGGCCGCGGCGGCGCGCCGCTCTTGGCTCCGTGATCTCCACCGGCGGTGACGGTGACGACGGTGTGCTGGATCGTTATACCGCCGGCGACGGCACCGCGGTGACCCTGCGGCGGGCAGGCGACGCCGGTGTGCTGGTCGAATACGGTCCGATGGCACTGGATTTGGCGGTACGTGCCCGCGTGCAGGTGCTTTACGACCAGCTGCGGGCCCGCAACGTGCCAGGGGTGCGGGAACTGACTCCGGGGGTGCGGTCCTTGCAGGTGCAGTTCGACACCGAGGCGCTGTCCTGCGCCGAGGTGACCGCGTTGGTGACCGACATCGATGACGCGCTGCCGGCCTGGGATGAGTTGGCGGTGTCGAGCCGCGTCGTGCGCCTGCCGCTGTCGTGGGATGACCCGGCCACCCACGACGCGATCGCCCGATACATGTACGGGGTGCGCGCCGACGCGCCGTGGTGTCCGTCGAACATCGAATTCACCCGGCGGATCAACGGTTTGGCCGACGCCGCGCAGGTCTACGACATCGTGTTCGACGCCGAGTATCTGGTGCTGGGGCTCGGCGACATCTACCTCGGCGCTCCGGTCGCCACCCCGCTGGACCCGCGGCATCGGCTGGTGACCACCAAGTACAACCCGGCACGCACCTGGACACCGGAGAACGCCGTCGGCATCGGCGGTGCCTACCTGTGTATCTACGGCGTCGAGGGCCCCGGCGGCTACCAGTTCGTCGGCCGCACCACCCAGGTGTGGAATCACCGCCACCCGAGCGAGCCCGGCACCCCGTGGCTGCTGCGCTATTTCGACCGGATCAGCTTCTTTCCGGTGGGTGCCGACGAGCTGCTGGACAGGCGTGCGGATCTGGCCGCCGGGCGCGGCCACGTTGAGATCACCGGCGGCGAATTCTCCCTCGCCGACTACCGCCGCTTCCTGCACGAGAATGCCGACGACATCGCCGCGTTCCGCCGGCAGCAGGGCGCCGCTTTCGCCGCCGAGCGCCGGGCATGGCGCCGGGCCGGCGAGGTCGCACACACCCCCTGACGATTTCCGGTCGCCCGCCGTTGACCGCGCCTTGTCCCGGATGCTAAGCAAGTGCACAGCATTTGCCGCCACGAGAGGGAGCCCCATGCCGCACACGATCCTGGACGAAATCCGCGCGCGCCCCGGTACCGGTGAGGTGATCCCGGTGATCGACCCGGTGACTGAGGAGCAGATCACCGAGTTCACCGACTGCGGCGAGGAGGCCGTCAACGAGGCGGTGGCCCGGGCAAAGGCGTCCTATCAGTCCGGGGTCTGGACCGGCCTGCCCGCCCGCGAACGGGCCAAGATCCTGTGGCGGGTCGCCGACCTGATGGACGAGCACGCCGCCGAACTGGCGGAACTCGACTCGCTCAATACCGGTATGCCACTGGCCCAGGCGCAGATGATCGTGCCCACCTGCGCGGAGTTCTTCCGCTACTACGCCGGCTGGTGCACCAAACTCAACGGGAACGCCTACGAGGTGCAGATGCAGGGCGGGGTATCGGGCGCCTACGCCAACATGCACGCCTACACCCTCAAGGAGCCCTACGGGGTGGTCGGGCTGATCTTCCCGTGGAACGGCCCGGTGTTCAACGCGTGCGCCAAACTGGCGCCGGCACTGGCCGCGGGCTGCAGCAGCGTGGTCAAGCCCGCCGAGGAGACCCCGCTGTCGGCGCTGGTGCTGGAGAAGATCCTCGCCCAAGCCGGTGTGCCCGACGGGGTCGCCAACTTCCTGACCGGCTACGGCCATACCGCGGGCGCCGCGATTACTGCACACCCCGACGTGGAGAAGGTGGCGTTCACCGGGTCCACCGAGGTCGGCAAGGAGATCGTGCGGGCCTCGGCCGGCAACCTGAAGAAGGTGATGCTGGAACTCGGCGGCAAGTCGCCCGTGCTGATCTACTCCGACGCCGACCTGGATATGGCGATCATGATGGCCGCAATGGGGATTTTCGTGCACTCCGGGCAGGGCTGCGTGTGCGGGTCGCGGATCTTCGTGCAGCACAGCGTGTACGACCGGGTGGTGGAAGGCATCGCGACGGTGGCCAACAACCTGCAGCTGGGCGGGCCGAAGGAGGAGGGCTCGATGATCGGGCCGCTGATCAGCGCCAAACAGTTGACCCGGGTGATGGGCTACATCGACGAAGGCAAGTCCGACGGTGTCGAGGTGGTCACCGGCGGGCACCGGCTGGACCGCAAGGGCTACTTCGTGCACCCGACCGTGCTGACCAACGTCGACCCCGGCATGCGGCTCTACCAGCAGGAGATCTTCGGCCCGGTGGTGACGATCCTGCCGTTCGACGATGACGACGAGGCGGTCGCGATGGCCAATGACACCAGCTACGGTCTGGCGGCCACCGCCTGGACGTCCAACCTCAGCCGGGCGCACACGCTGGCCAAGCGATTGCAGGCCGGGACGGTGTCGCTGAACTGCCAGCTGGTGTTCGACCACGGTGTGCCGTTCGGTGGCTACAAGCAGTCCGGCTGGGGCCACGAGTTCGGCCGCGAGGGCATCGAGGCCTACATCAAGACGAAATCGGTCTGGGCACAGCTGTAGGGCGGAGCTTCACCTAGCAGCGCATCACCGCGGACACCTGCTCCGCCGAGGCGGGGGCCAGGTCCCACGCCTCCAGTGACGCGCAGATCGACCGCTTCCCCGAGCGCCGCTCCGAGGAGTGCGTGTGCCCGTGGATCAACCACATTCCGAGGTCGGGCAGCTGGTACTGGTCGAACTGTGTGCGCGAGAACCGGTCCGGCGTGCCCGCGTACGGGAAGTGGCTGAGTATGACGCCCACACCATCGATCTTCGTGCGCGCGACCTGCTGCACGCTCGCAAACACCGAGGCCAACGCGCTGAAATGTCGCTGCGCGTTTCGGTACATCGGACTAGCCGGGTCATGATTTCCGGTCACCAGGTGCACCGGAACACGCAGCGTGCCCAACTGCGCCAGCGCTGATTGCATGCTCGCCACCCCGCCCGCGCAAATGTCGCCCAGCACCCACAGCACGTCGGTCTCGGGATTGAGTTGGTGGAGCGACGCCATCACCGCCGCATCATGCGCGGCGACGGAGTCGAACCCGCGCAGGTGTGCCAGCTTCGGGTGCGCAAGATGCAGGTCGGCGGTGAAGAATTCCACCGACGGACGGTAGCGGGCGGGCCGGACATCTGGCGACCGCACGTCACCGTGCGATTTGTGCGCCCGAAGGGATTCGAACCCCCAACCTTCTGATCCGTGGTCCCATTCCCAGCAGGGGGTTGTGGTGCCGCTTCATCGATGGCCGCCTCTCCGGAAGCTGGACCAGGAGGAGGAGTTGGCGTCATGAAGCGGGGATCGACGCCACGCATTCTCTACAGCGTGTCGTGTAACAAATCTATAACAACTCCCAGCTTTGGGACAGGTACGTCTCAGGAAAAATCTACATTGTCGGTCGTGACAATTACCGGCCCAGCCCGCCTACCGGTTCCACCCGGGTGGGATCAGCATGTCACCGACTACCTCAGCGCCCTGGCGGCCGCCGGCAAACCGCTGACTACGCGCACCACCCGGCGCGGCCACATCAGCCGCATCGCCCGCGCATTCGACGGCAGCCCCCAGGACGTCACCGGTCAGCAGCTCGTCGACTGGTTCGGCACCCAGACGCACTGGAGCATCGAGACGCGGCGCGGCTACCGACAAACCGCGGTGGGCTTCTTCGACTGGGCAAAAGCAACCGGGCGCACCGACGACAATCCCGCGCGCGCCCTCGATCCCATCAAGCCCAGCAAGCCCGCCCCGCGACCGGTCCCCGAGAACGCGTTGCGGACCGGAATCGAGGCCGCCGACGACCGCACCGGGGTGATGCTGCGCCTGGCCTCCGAATTCGGCCTACGCCGCGCCGAGGTCGCCCAGGTCCACACCGACGACGTCAGCGCCAGCCCGGCCGGGCCGCAGCTGCTGGTGCACGGCAAGGGCAATAAGGACCGCATCATCCCCATCACCGAGGAAATGGCCGCGATCATCCTGGCCGGCGCCCCGGGCCACACGCCAGCGCTGGCCGGATTCGGCACCCGAGGGTTCCTGTTCCCCGGCAGCGACGGCGGCCACCTGTCGCCGCGGTGGATCGGGAAACTATGCAACCGCGCACTTCCAGGTATCTGGACGATGCACAAATGCCGGCACCGGTTCGCCGCCAAGGTGTACCGCGGCAGCCGCAACCTCCGCGCCCTGCAGGTCCTGCTCGGCCACGAGTCGGTCGCCACCACCGAGATCTACACGCCGGTCGATGATGACGAGATTCGCGCCGCGATGATGGCGGCTGCCTGATGGTTCAGTGTGCTGACCGCTTCGCGATCCACGCGTCGATCGTCTCCGGTAGCCAGCCCCGCACGCGGCCGATCATGGCGTCCGGCTCAGGCAAGCGGCCGGGCACCTGGCTGTACGACTTCACGGTGTTGCGGGATAGGCCGGTTTTGTCCGCCACGTCAGCGACAGACAGGTATCTCTGCACTGACCGAACGGTAAGCGCCCGAAAGGGTGTATCCGCTCGGGTGTCCCGCCAGGTAGGTTTCTCGGCTAACTTCCACCGCATGACTGCCCGTCGCTCACCCTGGCTCGATGACCGTGCCCGTCTGCTGGTGAGCATGTTGGCTGATCGTCACGGGCTGATCGTCACGGAGGAAGTGGTGCGTGACGATATTTCCGACGAACTCGACGGCGTTGCCGAACGGATGCGGATCGGCCGTCAGGCAGCGAAGCGGTACCTTACCGACGAATGGGTCGCGAAGTTCGCTGACCACATCGCCTTCGAGGTGTTTCACCAGTCCAATCCGGACGGTTCCGCGCCGACGCTGCGAATTGTCGAGTAAGGCTGGAGTAGATCATGGTCGATGAGGATCAGCCCACCGCCGCGGCGTCGTCGAGCGCCGAGCACGCGACCGAGCTGGTACCGCCCCTCGAGGTCCCGGAGCCGCCGGCGGCCTGGTCGTTGGGCGATGACGGCCCGTTGCCGATGGAGTCCCGGAAGCCGCTGCCGCGCACGCTGGTGGTGCTGCTGGCTGCTGTGGTTGTTGGCGCGACGGCGTTGGCCGCGTTCGTGCTCGGTGCGCATCATCCGGCCGGGGAAGCATCGACGCAGCCGATCGTCCGGACGGTGGTCGAACCGGCGCCGGCGCCCAAGCCCGCGCCGCCGACATCAGACGACGCGTTCCTGTCCATCATGAAGGACTACGGCCTACAGACCGATAACGTCGCCTATCAGCACCTATGGATGCAATTCGCGCACCACGTCTGCTACGCGTTCAGCCCGCCTGACGTCCAGTCGTTCGACCACAACGTGGTGGCCATGCAGAACATGGAGAACGAGTACAGCGATCCGAATGCGCCGAAGTGGAGCACGCAGGACGCGACGAACTTCGTGCACGCCGCAGTGATGGCGTATTGCCCGAAACTGCTGCCGCAGTGATCACACCGCAGCTAATCTGCCGACCATGAAGAATCCCGTCGCCGTAGCGATTGTCGCGTTCGGATGCGCAATGCTGCTGATCTCAACGTTTCTGCCTTATCGCGAGTCGCCAAGCTGGCGACAGATCCAGGACAACACGATGATCCAGGACGGCCGCTGGCTCATTCCGTTCGCGGCGATCTCCATAGCCATTGGCGCGGTTCAGGCGGGGCGTGGGAAGAATCTGGATTGGTTACCGCTGCTTGCGTGTGTCGTGCCGGCAGTCCTGTTGGTCATCGCTACCTCGGACGCACGCACCACGATGTACCCGTTGGATGAGGACGGGGTGCCGCAGGAGTCGTTGCCGGGTGTGCAGACCAGCGCGTCGATCGGGGTGTATGTGGCGTGGGCTGCGTTGGCTGTCGCGGTTGCTGGGTCGTACATGTTGGCCGAGCCGACCATGGACAAGATCCGATCGAAGATGCGCGGATAGGTCCTGATACGCCGAAAGCCGCCCCTCGACTTGTCGGGGGGCGGCTTCCCAATGGGTGCTCCCCGTGCCATTCGGGGCGCCGTGGCACTTGCTTTAAGGTGCCGGGTTCAATGATGCTCCGGGGCGGGCGCCGGTGTGAAGGGTTTCGGCTACATGGTGCGGACAGCTGCGGGCCCGTTGAGCACGGTGCAGCCGGCGGCCAGCGCGGGCCCGTAGGTGACGGCGTCGCAGGTCCGGCAGCGCCAGGTGGTGTGGCCGCCGCAGCTGCACGGCTTGTGACCGACCAGGGTGCGGTTCGGGCCGCCGGGGTGGCCGTTCGGGCAGTGCTGCGGCGGCCGGATCATCCACCGGCCGTCCGTGAGCTGAACCAGATCACCGACCGCACGCATGGGCGCAGTCTACGAGGCGTGCGCTTGTAGATCGATTGCTTCGCCGATGACGCCGCCGAGCTCGTCGCGTTGCGGCCACAGCACACGAAAAGCCCCCGACCGGAGTCGGGGACGCTATGTGCGCCAGCGGCGGACGCTGGTGAAGATCAGGTGTATCGGGTCACCGCGGGCCGGGACCGCGTTGCACAGGTGCAGAGCGAACGCGGCAGCCACCGCGCGGGTGAGCCAGGGCCGGGCCAGCATGTACCGATCCGCACCCTCCGACAGGGTCTCACCGCGCGGTGCCAGCAGGTCGTAGGCCAGGACGCCGGTGGCAAGGGCGAGCCAGGCCCGGTCGGATGGTTTCAGCATGCGGCTACCCTTCGACGGAAAACTACATCAGGGTGGTTTGTCTAGTGCGCGATTGACAGCCTTGTCTAGCCCGGTCTAGACTTGCTACCATGCCAAAGCGGGCGGACATCATCAGCAAGATCGAGAAGGCAGCGAAAGCTGCTGAGCTCAAGTTCATTCAGATACGAGAAGGTGGCAACCACACCATCTTTGAACTCGATGGCGCGAAGATTCCGATCGCACGACACAGGGAGTTGGGACAGCGTTACGCCGAGATGGTCTACAAGCAGTGCGAAGCCAAGCTAGGAAAGGACTGGTGGCGATGAATAATCACTACACCGCGGTGGCAACCCGCGACGGCGCGTACTGGTTTGTCCATGTCCTTGACCTCGACCTCTATACCCAAGCCCGCACTTTGGCAGAGGTTGAGCCGATGACCCGCGACCTCATCTCATTGATGCTTGAGGTTCCGGCGGATTCGTTCGAGCTTGAGTGGCGTACAGATCTTCCAGATTCGGTGCAGCACCATCTGGGGCTGGCCGCCAAGTACGCCAAAGAGGCGGCTTGGTATCAGGCAGAAGCAGCAAGTGAGCGAAGATTCGCGGCGCGTGCGATGCGTGACGCCGGGATGACGGTGCGGGATATCGGTGCTGCGCTGGGGGTTTCGCACCAGCGTGCGCAGCAGTTGCTTTCTCAGCGGTAGCCCTGTAGGTAGCGGTCTAGGAGCCGGTCCAGCATGCTGGTCCAGGTGAACTCGCGCTCATACTCGCCCTGCTGGCGTGCGGCCTTGACTTGCTCCCAGGCGACCGTGATGTGGGCGGTGAGCGGCAGGACCGGCGGCACGACGCACCGCCCCGCTACTCCACGGCGCCGGGCGGTAGCGCGCCCGGATGCTGCGGCCGGCCCTGGATCGCACGCCACAGCGAAGCATCGACCTCGATCGAACGCTGCCGTTCGTCGTGCAGCTCCCGGCTCACACCGGTGAGGTCGGCGCGCACCCCGGTGACATCAGTGCGCACCCCCGTCACGTCCGTTCGGATCGCCGCGAGTTCTCGGGACTGCGCATCAATCTTGCGGTCCTGCGCGATCTGCCGTTCCTGAATGTCGCGGACCACGTTGTACACCTCACCGGTGGTGTCGAGGGCGGCCACCGCGCTGTCACGGGTGGTGTCGATGTCATCGCGCAGGTTCGGCGTCTCCGGATGGGAATTGCGGACCTGTTCGTGCACGTCGTCGATCTTGCCGACCGCATCACGCACCTGACGGCTGGTGATCTGCTGCTGGATCCGCAGATGCACGATGCCGCCGATCGTGACGATCGCGAGACCGATCAGCCCAATGATGGTGGTGGGCAGCTCGGCGCCGCTCATGCGCGCTTGCCGACGAACCGGGCGATGACACCCGGCTGGCCGGATGCCTCGATCGCGGGGGTGAGGCCTGCGGTGCCCGGGTTGCCGCCGCCGGCCGCGCCCAGAGAACGCAGCAGATCGACCAGAGCGCCGATCCCGGCCGCCGACAGCACCCCGTACCAGGGGACGTCGCCGATGAGTTGGAGACCGCCGACGGTGAGCACGGTGACGGCGTTGTTGGCGGCCGAGCTGATGGCGCGTTCGGCGGCGTCCGCCCAGAACGAGGCGGTGAAGATGGGACGGTCAGACATTGGTCATGCCCCTTTCCGATAGTCGAGGTCAGGCGGTGAGCTGTCCGCGCATCCAGTCGATTCCGCCGCTGATGTCGTACGGGGCGTAGTGCGGTGCGCCTTGGCCGTCAGCCAGGAACCCGATCCCGGAGAAGATCGCCATCACCGCCCCCATAACCTCGTCGACCGGGGTGGAGAACAGGGCGCCGATCTGCGCGGCGATGCTGTACGGGTCGGAGAAGCCGTCGCCGCGGGCCACGGCCTGATAGATCGCGGCCTTGATGTCTCCGGCTTTGTCGTCGGTGTTCTCGGCGAAGATGTCGCCTTCGCGGTAGACGTCCATCCAGTTGTCGGGTTTGGCGGGCAGTCCGTTGATGCCGGGCCGCCGGTAGGGGTCCAGGCCGTGGGTGCCGGTTGTGGTGATCAGTCTGGTCGCCCACGGTGCGATGCTGTCGGTGGCCCGGCACGGGTTGCCGTAGGCCAGGACGCCGCGCAGGTCGGCGAGCCGATGGTTCAGCGGTTTTCCGGGTGCGAGGTAGTTGGTGTAGAAGTCGAAGCCGATGATGGCGCCCTGGCTGTACACGCCGAGCACCCAGGGGGTTCCGTCCGGGAACGGGACGCCGTTGTCCATGTGGTCGGCGCCGACGAGACGCGCCAGCTCCCGCACACCGGAGTCGTTGTCGAAGGGGATGGGGGCGTTGTTGTAGCCGATCGGTTGATGGTGGCAGTGGCCTTCGCGTTCCAGCTGCGTGGCGGTGTCGGCGACCGGGCCGGCGAACATGTTGGACATGTGGCCTTCGACGGTGAACATGATCGGCAGCACCTTCGGCGGCGCGGGCGGTGGCGGCGGCGGTACCGCGGGGGTGCCGATGCCGCACGCCGCGCCGAACGCGACGGCGTCCAGGCCGTCCGCGGAGTTCATGTCGCAGTTCCCGAACGGTGGGCAGCCTTCGGGAAGGCCGCCGCCGTGACCCTGGCCGTCGGTGTATTGGTGGGCGACCTTGCCCGGGTATGACGGGTTGGCGCCGTAGCCGGCGACGATCAGCCGGATGCCGTCCGGTTTGGTGGGCCAGCAGGTGTTGAGATCCCACACGTTGCCGTAGCCGATGATGCGGGAGCGGTCGCCGATCCAGTCGGCGAGGCCCCAGTAGAGGCGGTTGATGCCGTCGGACTGGTCGCCGCCGGGGTTGCCGCCGGATTCGACGTCGAGCATCAGCGTCACTTTGGGGTGTAGGCCGCCGTTGGCGTTGATCATGTCGATGACGGTGTCGCGGTTGCTGGCCCAGGTGCCGGGACGCACGTAGGTGTAGACGATGCCGAATGTGAGTCGGCCGCTGTCGAGCGCGGCGCGCATCCAGGCGTAGTTCTGGGCGAAGTTGTGGTCGCGGTAGGTGCCGTCGCTGACCCGGATCGATAGGACGTCGTACGGGTACGAATCATCGACGGGGCGTTGGAATTCGGAGACGTCGGCGAACAGGGTGTCGGTCATGGGGGTTGCCTTTCGGGTGAGGTAGCGGCGTGCGTTGTGGAAGGGTCCGGCTTGGTCGATGGGTACTTCGGCGACGGGGCGTCCCCAGGTGGATGCGTGGATGACGTGGCTGTCGCCGACGTAGAGGGCTACGTGGGTGGCGCCCGGGTAGTAGGTGACGATGTCGCCGGGCTGCAGCTGGTCGCGGTCGACGGGTTGGCCGCCGGCGGCCTGCTGCTGGCTGGTGCGCGGGATGGTGATGCCGAGTTGGGCGTAGGCCCACACGATGAGCCCGGAGCAGTCGAATGCGTCTGGGCCGGTCGCACCCCAGGCGTAGGGTTTCCCGATCGCGGTTCGGGCGGCGGCGACGATGTCGTCGGCTGTGGCGTCAGCGGTCGGTGCGGCCATGATCAGCCACAAGACGCAGATGAGCGCGGCCAGTGCCGGACGCATTGTTCTCCGGGCGGCGCGGTGATCACCATTCCGGCCAGTGGTCGGTCCAGCCGATGAGTGCCAGGTAGCCGAGTGTGGCGCTGGCCGCCAGGCCGATGACAGCCCCGGCGGCCAGCACAGCGATGATTCTCATGACCGGTCAGGCCAGCGTGATGACGGGGCTGGGAGTGCCGTCGCTGTCGATGGTCAGCGTGTTGCCGTCGGTTGCGGTCACGTCGGCCGGGGTGGCGTCGAGCAGGCAGTAGGCCAGCACGTTGCCGCCAACCTCGTACAGCACGGCCCAGCGTGCCGCGATGGGGCCACCCGTGGCGGTCCAGACGGGGTTACTGGTGAATGTGACCGCCACGCTGGTGGTTCCGGTCAGGGTGAGGGTGACGGCGATGCCGCCGGTGGCGTAACCGTTGGCGGCCGCGACCTGGTTGGTCAGGCCCGCGTAGGTCGTCGAGGACGCGCCGATGTTCGAGCTGGACTGGAACAGGGCGACTTTCCAGGAGTCGCTGTCGAGGTCGAAGGTGCCGTTGAGCAGGCTTGTGCGGCCTGCGTTGGTGAGGGTCCATGTGCCTGCGGCCATGAGGATGTTCCTTTCAAAAAAGGGGTGTTGGCGGGCAGCCCGGTTTGGCTGTCCGCTGGGATTGGTTGAGATCAGTTGGGTGCTAGACCCATTCGAGAAGGGTGTAGCCGTCGCCGCCGGCGCCACCGGCTGCGGCAGAGCCGCTAGTGCCCGGCGAGCCGCCGCCACCACCGCCGTTCCTGCCGCCCTTACCGCCCGGGTAGGCCGTGTAGAACGATCCGACACCGGAGCCGCCACCACCGCCGCCACCGTCAGCTCCGGTGCCGTCCACGCCGTTGGCGCCGGCCGATCCGGTGGTGGTCGACGAGTTGCCGTTGTAGATACCGCCACGGCCACCGGCGGTGTCGGAGCTGCCGCCGGCCCCGCCTGTGGCTGACCCGCCGCCGAATCCGTCGACGCCACCACCACCGCCGCCGCCGGCACCAGCGCCGTTCGAGTTGGAGCCGCCCGGCTGGCCGTTGTAGCTCGGCGAGCTGTTGGAGTTACCGCTGTTACCGCCTGCTGACCCGTTCGCGCCGGTGACTCCGGAGATTCCCGACGCCGACCAGGTGCCCCCGGCGCCGCCGGTCTTCACGCCGAGGGTGCTTCCGTCGAGGCCCTTCTTGCCGCCGCCCGCGGTGAGGGTCACCGATCCGGATGTGAAGACGCTGTTGCCGCCGTCGCTGCCCGACGCGCCACCCAGGCCGCGGCTCACCGAATACGTCGATCCGAGGTTCGCGGCCGACACGAAGAACCTGTTGATGCGCGCGGCGCCGCCGCCGCCGCTACCGCCGGTGCGGCCACTCGAGGAGTTGCTGTAGCCGCTGCCGCCCGGGCCTCCACCGCCGAGCATCGTCACCCACACGCCGCTGCATCCGGTGGGCACTGGCTGGTTGGTGCGGTTGGTGTTCGTCTCGTTGAACGGGGTGAACGGGTTGAAGATCACCACATCGGGCTGGCCACCGGTAACCCACATCGCGGCAGCACCCGGTGCGACCCGGCGCGGAGTGCTCACCGCCGGCGCCGACCCCGTCACGCTCAGCGCCGCGGCGGCAGGCTGGACGACCTTGTGGTCAGACACCTTCACAACCGGTGTGCCCGTGGTGATAGTCAGCGGGCACGCGGTCGGAACAACCCGCTGGTTGTCGCTGACCGCGACCGTCGGCACCCCGCCAACAACAATGAGCGCGGCGGCCGGCGGGCGAAGCGTGGTGCCCAACGCCGGATGCGATCCGATGATCGTCAACGCTGCCTCGGCGGGTTTCACGACGACCGGCGTCGACACGATCGGTGTCCCGCCGATCAGCACCAGCACCGCCGGATCGGGAGTGATCCTGACGGTAACCGTCACATCGGGCACGCCGCCGGTCAACACCAGCTCGGCGGCAGCTGGCCGCACCGTCTGCGGGCATATCACGGTGGGAGCCGAGCCAGTCAGCACCAGGGCCGCGGCCGCGGGCCGCACCGTCTTGTTGTCGCTGAGCCGGATCATCGGGGCGGCGCCGACGACGCTGAGCTCAGCCGGATCTGGGATGATGCGCTGGTTGTCGCTCAACGCCACCACCGGCACGCCACCGGTTACCGTCAGCGCGGCGGGAGCTGGTCGCAAGGTGAGCCCGACCGCGGGCCGCGACCCGATGATCGTCAGCTCGGCCGCCGCGGGCTGGATCACCTTGTGCGCCGAGATCGCGACCGTCGGCGCCGACCCGGTCACGGTGAGGGCAGCGGGCGCCGGGGTGATCCGTTTCCCGACGCGCACTATCGGCGCCGAGCCGATCGCCCGCAACGCGGCAGCGCCCGGGGTTGCGAGCACCAGGTCCTCGGCCCACCAGCCGGTCACCGGGGCCTTCGGCGCCACGACCGGCGGCACACCACCCCACCAGCCGCTGCTGCCGGCGTAGTCGGGCATCGGGATATCGACCGGTCGCGCGAACGCCTGCTCGATCTTGGTGCGCAGCTGTTGCTCCTGCTGCGGGAACGTTGATCCGGTGCCCAGCAACGGCACCGGATAGGTGGGCGCCCACACCCAGGTGATGTTGCCTTCGACCAGTTTCAGGTTGGTGTCGTCGTCGACCGCAACATTGAAGTACCAGTTGTGGATCCAGATTGCCCCGGCGACTGCGTTTAGTGCGGCGTCGGAGTAGGCGGTGTTGTTGAGTACGGTTGCGACGGCGTGCATTGCACCGGACAGGGCGTTGGCGTCCGAGCCGACGGTCTGCAACCCGACCAGCGCGTCCTGGACTGCTTGAGCGGTGGGGAAGTCCGCGATGCCGTCGTACTGGCGGGCGAAATCAACCACCGTGTACGGGGTGTCGGCGGGTTTGCCCTGGGTGTAGCCCACCGAGTTGAAGATGTCGTGGCCGTAAACGAACCCGCCGTACTTACGGTTGGCGTTCGCGATCAGCAGGAACTCGACATCGTCGGGGTCGATGCTGCTGCTGGTGCCGTATGTCGATAGCCAGAGATCAGCGCCCTGGCATCCCTCCGAATAGGCGAACACGCGTCGCTTCACCGCGCTGGAGTGCAGGCGCGCATCGAGCAGGTCCGCGCACTGCTGAACGTTCGAAGCACCGGGCTGATTGGTGTAGGGCAGCGTGTAGACCGTGTCGCCCGGCTCCAGCAGGGTGCCCTTCATCAGGGTGGGCATCGCCCAGGTGACATCGGAGCCCATCGGGTTGAGCAGCACGACCTCGGTCACGTTTGGCGCTCCACAGTCCATGCCTGGCCGCGGCCGCCGTTGAAGCCGCCGCCGTACCAGCCGGCGCCGGATCCGCCGCCGCCGGGGATGCTGCCGTTCGCGGTCAGCACGCTGTCGCCGCCCGGATAGGTGGTGCCGTTGTAGGTCTTGTCGGGGGCGCCGTTTCCGAGGCTGTCGAGGGCGGCCAGCTGGTAGCCGCCGGCGCCGCCCGCGCACGTCAGGGTCTGCGGGTTTCCGCTGGCGTCCGTCCAGCTGAATACGGTGGCCCCGCCGGGTGATCCGTTCGCGAGCGCGTCACCGCCCGCACCGGGAGCACCCACTGTGATGGTGATGGTGAACGGGCCGGACGCTGGGAAGTCGACGCCGCGTTGCAGCGTCTTGGTGCCCCAGCTGGCCGCGTAGCCGCCATCGGAGTTCGTGGCCGGGGTGTCGCCCTGACCGCCACCACCGCCGCCGATTCCGATCAAGTCGACGTATTGCGCCCAATCGTCGATGGTGACGGTGCGGGTGCCCGGAGACGTGTATGTCCTGGGTTGCGGATTGTAGGTAGGTGCAGGCGGATTGGAGATTTCCAGGCCGACGTAGGGCACCTTAGTGTTGCCGAATGTCAGCGATGAGAAGGGCACGTCCCCCGAAGGTGGTGATGAGTGTCCTGTCGTCGTTGCCTCAATTCCGGGTAACTTCGCGTTCGGATGCGCAGGGACATTCCCGAAGCTGCCGTACAGATTGAGGTTTTGATTTGTGTTGAAACACACGGCGATTACGTCGCCCGGCATTACGTCAGTGGCATAGGCCGACACGAACAGCCAACCGATGTCTGCCTGTAGTTGCGATCCGAGATTGCTTGATGTCCCTTTGTAGACGAGTTTCGAGTTCTCAAAGTCAACCTTGAATACGCTGACCGTGAACGCTGTTGGCGCGGGTGTGGCATAGATTTGAGCCAGGAATGCGACCGTGTTTTTTGTGTCGGCCTGTGAGCATCGAATGAAGGTGTAGATCTGCGTTCCGGGCACCAATTGAAATCCATCCGGGTTCGGGTTGAACGCGATATTGCTCTCGGTGGTGTCATCGAGGCCCCACGCGAGCGGCTTGTTGTTCCGTTCACCCAGCGTGTTCGTGTTATCGATCGCCATCGTGTTCGTGATGCCCAACAGGTCGTACACCGACTTGAGGAACTGAGCCAACCACGCCCACGCGCCGGCATCGTCGATGTCGCCGGCCAGGGCGGCGCCGAGCTGCAACAGGTTGTCGTCGAGGCCGTCCACCCGGGCCGGGGACAACAGGCCAGAGCTGTTGAATCCGAACATGTTTTCCAGGATCTTCTGCAGCGTGATCGTTCCGTCAGCCTGAATCCCGGCAACCACCTGGATGAAGATGTTCCATGCCGTCTGGATGGCGTCGATTCCTTGATTCCAGCTCTTGGCGCCGCTCAGGACGTCCGAGATTGACTGCAAAAACGACTGGGAGAACGTGTTCCACGCCTGCTGGCCATCACGGAAGTCGTCGTTCAAATCGGCGATCAGGCCGCCCTGCAACGTGACCGCTGCCTTGCCGAACCGCACGGTGCCCGCAGTCGCGCCGGTGTCCACCACCGGCCGCAACCGAACCTGATTCACCGTGCCGTCGGTGGGCACTGTGTACGTGCCGATCAGGCTGGCCTGCTTCGACCCGGCCGGCACGTTCACCCAGTCGTCGGGGTCATCGACAGCAGCACCCATCGCCATGCCCGGCACGGTGACCGTCCCGACCGGGGTGGCGTTGCCGTCTGCATCGGTGATGAAGGTGAGCACATCGACCCGAACCGGGCTGCCTGTGCACACCAAACCGGTTGTGAGGACCTTGATGTCCAGCGGTACGCGCTGGCCTGCCTGAACCGGGAACGGGTTCGACCGCAACGCATGGATATTTCCGTCGGCGGTGACCGTCGCCGAACCCCGCGTCGTCGCGTCGGTCTCGTCGGGGTCGTCGTAGTAGACGACGCTGTCCCACGACCAGCCCCCGCCGGGAACCAGGGAGATCGCGCCCTCGAACCCCGGATTCCACAGCGGGTTGGTCGCCGTACCAGTGATCGACGTGTCGGGAATCAACCCCCACAGGTTCGCAGCGTTCAGCCGCGAATCACCGTTGAGCAACCGGTTAGCCCACGTCCCCAGATCGCTGTAATCGCCGTCCTCAAGACCGGTCAACACCTCAACGATGTCACCGAGAATCGGAACCTTCTCGATCGCCAACAACGCAGACTCGACATCCGACCACGTCTGATCCGACCAACCGAACAGCCGCTTCGTGATCGCCTCGATGATGCCCAACGCCAACGACACCGGCTCGCCGTTGGTGCCGCGCCGCAACCCATCCCACACCGACACCGTCGATGACTTCCACGACGACGACGCCAACACCTGCGCTTTGAGCGTCGCCGTGACCTTGTCCTGCGTCAGCGCCGGAATACCCGCCAAACCGGTCTGGCCGATGACGTTCGGAACATCCGGATTCAGACCACCCGGACCGTTGGGTGTGGTCACCCCAGATCCTCCACCGGTGTCTGCCGAAGCCACTGCTGCGCATGCCCGATCAGCCCCGGATGATCGGAGGCGATCCGCGCCATCAACGCCGCCTTCTCACCAGGGGTGCGGGCAGCTTCGACGTCGGCGGCCAGCTCCGGGTTGTGATGCCGCAGAAAGTCCAGCAGCCGGCTGCTGGAGTTGATGCTGACGAGCTCCTGGCGGCGATGGTTACCCATCCCCAGCGGGCCGTCGGCCATCAGTTCCTTGCTGGCCAGCTCCGGGATCACCCGCACACCAAGCCCGTACAGTCCGTCCGCGATCTTGGTGCGGGCCGGCGGCGGCAGAAACCACAGCGCCTTGGCCAGCATGGCGATCTGGTCGGCTTTCTCGAAGTCCGGCATCAGATCGAATCCATTGCCAGCCAGCTGGTGGGCTGCAGACCGTTCGTCAGGGCCCCGTTGACGAAGCTCATGCCGACGTAGCGGTAGCCGGGCCCGTGTGGCACCACGTGGGCGGTGTCGGTCCACGAGGACAGAGGGGTGGTGTCGTTGCCTTTGTACACCGACAGGGTGTCGGTGGTGGCGTCGTAGGCGATCTCGTAGTCGTCGCTGTTCGCGACTGTGTTGGCGAACGAGGCGCCCTGATAGGTGACGGTGACCGGGTCCGTCCCGATACCGAAGTGGATCAGGTTCTTGGCGGGCTGCCAGTTCGACGCCTCGAACTGCACCGCCAGGTAGGTGGTGAACAGCTGGTCGGCGCACAGGATCACCGTGGTTTTGTTCGAGTCCAGGGCGCCGATGTCCTTGTTCAGCATCGACACCTTGATGCGGCAGGAGTCGCCGTTGAGCGGCTGGAACCAGCGGATCGCGGACTGGGCTTTCGACAGCCATTCGACCTTTGGTCCGACGCTGTTGGGCAGCGATGACGCCGAGTTGTCGTAGACCTGGGTGGTGCCGGCCACCGGCTGCCACGCTGACCGCAGCCCGAGGGTGGGGAATGTGTCGACGAACTTGAGTGCGTGGTTGACGATCGTTGTCGGCGGGGCTTGTAGGAACTCGGCTTCCTTGCGGATCACCTTGCCGTACCGGATCTGGTATGGCTTGGATGACGCATCGGTCAGGAACACTTCGAAGTTCGCGCCGGCCGGGATCGCATCCAACACGGTCGGGTCGCCGTCGAAGCTGATCGCGTCCGGCGCCACGGTGCCGTCGATGGAGGCGAGCTGGCCGCCGGTGGTGTCGTAGAACACGGTCTTGGCGGTCGCACCATCGGGCCACGGGCTGCCAGGGTCGGCCAGCAGGTACGGCGGCTGGAACGGCTGCGGGTTCCAGGTGCTGCCGCGCGACAGAACGACCGCGGTGATTCGGGAATCAAGCATGAGCGGCTGCTTTCATGAGATGAGATGCACTCCGATGTCGCTGATCTTGTCGAGCACGAACTTCAGCTGTTGAGCGGCACGTTCTCCGGTGGTCATCGCCGCAGTGTTCTTGCCGCACTTCATCGTGAAGTGCTCAGCACCGTTCTCGTCGCCGTCCAGGTTCATCTCCTCTACCTGCGAGATGAACAGCATGTCGACGCCCATGCGTTGCAACGCGCCTGCGCTGGACGAGATCCGGTCTTTGATGGTGACGTGAACGCCGGGGATCACCCACGTCGATTCGTCCACAACCATCGTGTGGTTCGTTTGGGCCTGGGTGGCGTTGTATCCGCCGCGCATCGCCGCCAACGCGGCCAGGGACCATGAGTTCTGTTCGGCGCCTTGCTGGTAGATCTCGAACAGGTGCACCCAGCCGAGGTTTTTGATGCGTGCCGTGTTGACTGCTTCGTCCCAAGCCAGGATGGTGCCGACGATGAACGGCATGATCACTTCGGCGGCGATGTCGCCGAGCGAGTCGAACCCGCCGAGTAGGAAGTAGCCGACCAGGTCGCCGGTGGCTTCGATGATCAGTTTCGCGATTGCGTCGGCGGTCGGGTTGTCGCCGCCGACGATCACCGACCCGGCCGTCGCCGGGCTGTAGGTGACCACCGATTTGAGGTCGTTCCAATAGGAATCACGGACACACACTGAGGGTGTGGACGCGAGGCTGGCCAGCCACCCGGTCTGCCAGTACTCGTCGGGGTACAGCGTCTCGTCGTCGGTGACCTCGTTCAGAGTGTCCTCGATATAGCCGTCGGACCACTGCAGCACCGAACGCACCAGCCCGGACGCCGACGTTCCGTTGAAGTAGGTGCCGCCCGGCAGCACGAACCCGGACCGGTCGACGACCTCGAATATCAGGGCACCGTTAGCGACCTTGTTGCCGAACATGTCTTCGGCGTATTCGCCTTCGTCGGTGAAGTAGCGGCGGTAGGTCAACGCGAGCTGCCCGTCATCGAGGCCCGAGGCTACGACCGAGTCGGTGGTGTTCATCCGGGACGCGATCGGCCCCCACAGGCTGGAGTCGGAGTTGAAGTCGACGGCCTTCATGTGGACCTGCCACGTCGCGGTGTTCAACAGGTTGATCTGATCCTGCGTCCACTCGTTGATGTCCCAGGGATCATCGACGAGGACCGCGAGACCGGAGGCCAGTCCTGCCCAGAATTCCTCTGACTGCTTTCGGATGAGGTTGAGCCAAAAGAAAGTAGCGACACTCCAGCACATGGGAGCGAAAGTCAGGTAGTCCCTGGGGAATTGGAACAGCCACACCGGCAGCGACGGGTTGGGGGCGCCGAGCAGGAACTGCCAGAACTGCATGTCGTCGTTGAACGAGGCGGTGAGGTAGTCGACGCCGTCACGGGTCGCGAGCTGCCAGTGATGCATGAGGCCGGTCCAACGCCACTGGCCGCCGTACTTGTCGACCCGGATCACGACGTTCTTGCACTCGTTGGGGTTGTTCGGGATCGACGCAATGAACTTCGCGATGTGATGGCTTGCCCGAATCTCGAACTCTCCGGTGGCTGAGACGTTGCCCTTCATCGGAAACGAGCGTTTCGTGGTCTCGAACACGTCGATGCGGCCGACGGGCAGCAAACCGGGTGATCCGTCGGGGTTGTTGCGGTAGATCCAGATCGTCGACACGGCGCGCTGCAACGATCTGCGTGCACGCCGCGTCTCGGTGCATTGCGCCATCGACGTGGCGAGACGTTCCGCCAACGCGGTGCTCATACGATCCTCGGCGTGGAGAACGGCTGGTCATACCAGCGGGGCAGGATCAGTTCGCAGCGTGCACCGGCCAGGTTGGTGATCTTCGTCGACACCACGCAGCCTTCGGTGGAATCACCCATCCCGGGCGGGATGGGGTATTCGAAGTCGCGGCCTTTGTTGCGGCCGGCGAACAGCGTTTCGAGGCTGGTGACGAATGTCTCCAGGTCCGGCCGGGTTTGGATGTTGAGGTCTTCGTCGTCGAGCAGCGGCGCCAACGGGATGGTTTTCCCGGTGTCTGCGACACCGCGGCCGAACGCTTCGTTGCCGAACGAGTAGTCGGGGAGCTGCCAGGTCGCGCCGCCGGTCAGGCTCCATTCGGGGAAGATGTCGACCGACGACGGGTTGTAGAACGGCAGCGTGAACCAGTAGTTGCCGGGTGCTTGGACTTCCCAGGCGAACCGTTCGGTGCGGCCCACGTAGAACGGCCATTCGGCGGCCATGGTCTGCACGACCGAGCCGTAGGTGAACACGTGCGGGTCTTTGCCTTCGAAGTCCTGTGTGGAGAACGATTTCGGTTCCTGCAGGGTGCGCAGTCCGAGGGTGCGTTCTCCGTCGATGGACGTGTAGACGATCGTGGCTTCGGCGGTCGGGGAGAACATCGCCTTCCATCGCGAGTAGATGGTGTGCCACAGGTCGGAGTCCTGGTCGATGAGGGTTCCGGTGTCGGGGTTGACGACGTGGATGGTCCAGACGACGTCGCGGCGTTTCGGTTTCCACGACTGGTAGAACTGGCCGAATCCGTAGGTGCCCCAGTTCGTTTGGATCGGCATGTCGTAGAGGCCGGTTGAGCCGGGTGCGAGTTCGGGGCCCCAGGAGTAGCCGGGCGGGCTGATGCGGCAGAAGTCGCCGTTGACGCCGATGACGTCGATGATGTCGCCTTTGCGTCTCATCTCGGGTGTGCCGCCAATGCTGCCTGCTGATCCTGGGCATCGCGAAGATCAAGCTGCTGGAACACCTTGTTGACGTCCATTCCGTAGAACTGGTTGTTCTGCACGCGGCCACCGACATTGGCGGTGGCGGGCTGCCGGTGCTTGGAGGTGAGGGTGGCGCCGTATGCGGAGTCTTGGGTGCCGCTGGTGATGTTGCCGACCAGGAAGCTGGAGGGAACGTTGATGACGTCGTTGGCGATCTTGCCGCCTTCTTTGATCAGCCCGGCGACCATCGATCCGGCGTCTTTACCGGCCGCGCCGGCGGCAGCGGAGGCGCCGAAGGTTCCGGCGGCTGCGGCGGCGTTGACGGCTTGGGATGCGATGTTCGCGATCACCCCGGCCGTGGAGGTGACGGCGGTCTTCAGCGCGGGCAGCTCGTGGTCCAAGCTGCTGGGTGCGGCTGACACCTGCGGGGCGGTGCTGGCCGTCTGTTTCGGCTTGGCCTGGCTGGGCTGCTGCGGTTCGGCCACCGTCGGCGTCGGCTGCATTTCGGGTTGTGGTGGGGGTGCGGGTTCGTTCGTGCGCGGCGGGATCAGGCTCTTGGCGTTGGTGGAGGGCTGCGACGGCGCGGCCGCCAACGGCACCGATCCGAGCGGCCCGCCGGGTCCCTGCTGCTGCTTGTCGGGGTTGGGCGGGGTCGGCAGCAGGAAGTCAGCGATCCCGGGCGCCAGGCCACCCACACCGAAGTGCGGCAGGTGGGCGGGGTTGATCTGGCCGGCGTTGAGGGCCTTCATGAACGGCACCCCGTACTTGTGGACCGCGGTCGCACGGTGCACGAACTCGCCGCCATGCAGAACCGCCGGGATCGGAGTCGACGGCGATCCCGGCGTCGCGCCACCCGACGAATACCAGTGCGGTGACTGCGACTGCCAGAACGCCCACGCCTTGGCCGGGTCGCCGTAGCGCTGCTTGATGTAGGCCATGCCCGCTTGGGCTTGCCCTTCGGCTGATGAGGTGCGGGTGGCGCCCACACTTGCCCACGTCGAGTCGAGGAACTGGAACAGCCCGTAGGCGGACGAGGCCGGGTTCTTGGCGCTGGTGCGCCACCCGGACTCGCCGTTGACGAGGTTGACCAGCGCGGGCCACTGGTCATCGGAGAAGCCGGCGGCTTTGAACGCCTGGTAGACGGCGGAATGGGTGCTGTTGCTGCCGCCGGCGTAGCTGGCTGCCGGCGCTTTGCCGTTGCCGCCGCGCGCGGCCAGGGCGGCCTGCACGTCGGCGGGGGACAGTCCGGCGGCGGTGAGCTGCTGTTTGAGGGCGTCGGTTTGGGCGGTGGCGTCACGCTTGCTGATGACGGCTTGGATTTGGTCGGGGGTGAAGCCGAGCCCGGCCAGCCGGGCCGACACGTCAGCATCGCTCATCGACGCCCCGCCCCCGCCAGCGCTGCCGCCGCCGAACTTCTGCGAGTAGAAGCCGATCGTGGACTGGACGGCCTTGTTGTAGGCGTTGTTCGGCGACAGGATCGAGTTGGACAGTCCGAAGGCGCCGAGGATGCCGCCACCGGATCCGTCGGTGCCCAGGATCGCGGCGCCGAAGTTCTTGATCAGGGTTTGGGGCTTGATCTTGTCGGGCATCGCGTCCAGAACGCCTTGGGGGCCGTTCTGCTCGAGCGGGCCAAGCCACGGGAACCAGCTGTGCAGGGCATCGGGTGCGGCTGCTGCTGTACCGGCTCCTGCGATGCCGCCGATGCCGTTGTTTCCGGGGCCGGGGCCGCCGGTCGGCAGCAGGTGGGTGATTCCGCCGACGGCGCCGGCCGCGGCACGGCTGATCGCGTCGGGAACGCTGCCACCCATCGGGTTGGGAGCAACCGGAGCAGGACCACCCGGCGTGACGGGGTTTCCGTTCTCGTCGTTGGTGCCGCCGCCTTCGAAGCTGCGGCCTTGGGTGAGTGCCCACAACGCCCGGTCACCGATCCGCTTCCGCGCATGCGCCGGCAACACCCACTCATCGGAATGCAACTCCGAAATCCAGCCGCCCGTCGGCCCATTACCGTGACCGTTACGCGTCGGACCACCACGCGCATGACTGCCCCCGGGCAGACCGTCCGCGCCCGCACCACCCAACGCACCATGAGGACTGGTCATCGACACACCCGCCGGGACCGGCGGCAACGCAATCTGCATACTGTTCATCTGGGACAGACCAGAATTGATCTGCGCGATCTGTTCCTGAATGTTGGCCAGTTTGTTCGCGGCCACATCGGTGTTCGCGTTGATCGTCACCGTGCCGTCAGGCAACTTCGTGACCTTGAGACCCAAGTCCAAGACCTCTTGGATGATGGTCGGCGTCGGGTCCTTGATTTTGATGTCGCCGTTGGGCAGCGTGCTGATCTTGTCGCCCAACTGATCCAGAGCCGCGGCGGCTTCACGCGCGTTGGCCAGAATCTGGTTGAACTTCGTCAACGTCGTATCGCCCGACGTGTTCGCCGGCAACCCGATCTTCTCCGGGTTGGCCATGATCCAGGCCGCACGCTTGTTGTTGTCCTTGGGGGCTAAATCCCACTCACGAGGATCGTTTCCCTTGAAACCCAACGCTTCCTGGATCGCCTTCTGCTTGGCATCGCCTTGCGCCGCGTCGATGATCTTCTGGTTCTGCGCGTTCTGCTTGTTGGCCTGCTGGACCGTCTCGTACAGGTAGTCCCCACCGGCCAGCGCCGCCCCCACCGGACCCCCGAGAAGAGCGCCGCCCGTGATGACCTCCAGGGCACTCTTGTCGCTGAGATTTCCGAGGTCATCCGCCGATGTGACCTGACCCTCCGGAATGTCCGGCTTCTCCAGACCCTTCTTCAGCAGCTCCAGCCCACCCAGCTTGACCGCGACACCCGCAATGGTTCCCAACGCGGTACCCAGCCGTTCAGCCTTGGTCGCAGACGGGCCCAGCGCGTCGCCGATACCCCCCACCGCGGTCTTGACATTGCCGAGATTGCCAAGCAGCCCATCGAACGCATTCATGGTCTTGAACAGCAGAAACCCCGCAACCGCGGCCTGAGTGAGGCCCGGGAATTGTCCGATCAGGTTGGTGGCCGCACTCAAGAACGGCATCAGCGTGTCAGACCACCGCTGCGCCCCAGCGATGAGATTCGGAATATCCTTTGTGACAAGGTTTTTCAGAATCGGCGCCCATTTGTCGATCTCCGCTTTGCCGTTCGCGAAGAACTCCTTGAGCTTGTTCTGGCCTTCCGTGGAGTTGAGGAAATCAGCCAGCCGCTTCGACCCGTTCTCCAGCGCCGCCAGGAATCCCTCGCCGCCGCCGAACGCCGTCGTCACCGCGGTGAAACTCTTACCGATGTTGATCAGCGTGTTCCCGAGATGATCCATCCCGTCGATGCCGTCGTTGATCCACTTGTCCAGCCGGCCATCCTTGTCGGCGTTGGAGATGAACGTGTCGAACCGCGACGCGACCTTCCCGACCCCGTCAGCCAGCCGCGGCAACACATCCGTACCCGCCGCCGTCAGCGTGCCCAATCCGTGGATGATCGGGTCGATCGCCGTCTTGAACCGTTCCTCGGCTTCCGACGTGTTGCCCAGGATCCGGTCCAGCAGCCCCTTCGATGAATCCGACGACAGGGTGGCCATGACTTGGCCCAGATCATGGTTCAACGCGGTCGCGATACCGCTCAGCCCGCTCTTGACGTTCGGAAGATCAGCGTTCGCAAGGGTTTTCAGTTGATCACCGAGCCCGGCGAACAGACTGTCCTGAACCTCCGACCGCAGCCCGTCCAGCTGCGGTTTGATGTCGCCGATCGCCTTGACGAACGCCTGCGCGTTCGGCGCCAACCCGGCCATCGCCTCGTTGAGTTTCTTCACCGATTTCGCTGATCCGTCATCGGCGACCATCGCCTTGATCGCATCCCCTACACCGGACACACCGAGCTTGACCGCACCCAGCGACGCCAACGCCCCACCTAGCAGCCCCGGCATGACCAGCCCGGCCTGAGACACCTGCTGCATCGCGGCGGCAACCCCGGCCAGACCCGTGGCCATCGCGGGCAGGTTCCCCACCGCCAGCGCGCCGGCATTCCACTTCAGCGCCGACATGACACCGCCACCGGAACCGCCGGCCATGCGCTCGAGGTCGCGGCGGGCACGCGCAACCGGCGCCGTATCGACATCGACCGGAATGTTGATCGCGTTCGCCTGCTGCTGCATCCGGAACCGGGCAATCTCGGCCTGGGCCCGCGCCAGATCAGCCTCAACACCCATCTGCACCGCGTTGCGCTGCTCCACATCGCGCAGGCGCTGAATGTCGGCGCGTGCCTGGGCGGTGTCCGCGGTGACATTGACCGAGAACTCGGCCTTGATCCGCTCCAGATCGGCCTTCAACTTGGTGCGGAACTCGCGGGCGTCCGGAACAATCTTGAGGTTCGCCTCACCGGCGGTATACGGCACAGCTCACCTCCCTTTGTTGTAGCCGAGTAGTTCGTCGATGCGGGCCATCGCCCGCGCCTTCTTGGCGGCCTTGATGCGGTCCGACGGCATCTCCGGGCCTGCGATCGATTCGATGTCGGCGTTGCTCATGGCGCGGATCAGCAGCCGAACCTGGTTGGCCACCATGTACAGGGCCTGCACTTCAACGGAATGACCTTGCAGCGGCGGCCGCGTCGATTTCGGTTCCCGCTTCTGCGCGAGCCGCTTCTCGATCTCGGGCAGGTACCGGTCGTCGGCCAGCTGCGCCGACCACAGCTGCGAACCGTCGATGTTGGCGACGGTGTCGCAGTAGTTCAGGAATTGCGGCCACGGACGCAGTCCGCGGATCCAGTCGCGCGCATCGACACCGCCCAGGTAGCGCGCAAAGTCACCCTCGATCTGATCCCAGTAATGGTCGATCAGGTCGAGGATTCGTGCTCTTTTCCCTCCGCGTCCTCATCGACGACATGCCCGCAGGTGGGGCATTTCCCGTCGTCGGGTTCGCTGGTCAGGAACTGCTTCTTGATGTCGGCCACGAACGCGTCCCACAGCCGGCGGGGCCGGTTCGCGAAGAACTCCATCACCGCGTCGTGCTGGTCACCGAAGAACGTCCGGTTGTAGTCGTTCTCGGCGTCGGTGATGGATTGCGACAGCGCCGCCATCTGGGTGTCCGACGGTGCGTCTTCGCCACGCAGGTCCAGCGCAGCGTTCAGCATCGACTGGTACACCAGGATCCGCATGTGGGCGTCGTTGAGGGCGTCCGACGACGTTTTGGTCGGTGGCGCGATGACGATGTGCTCGGAAACCTCGTACGGTTCGGGCATATTCGTCTCGGCCGAGAGCGCCAGGAGCCTGCCTGACGGTTCCCCGAGCGCCGCTGACGACCGAGAAATCTGCTTCTTGCTGGCCAACGTTGGAACCTCTCCAAACTGGGCGGGGTGTGCAGATGGGCTGGTGTTGCCCCCGACCGGCACATGTTGCGCGCCGGCCGGGGGCAACGAATCTCCGGTTAGGAGACGGTCACCGCGCAGTCCGCGGTGAATCCGCGGTAGCTGGCGGTCACCGTGGTCGAACCGGCGCCGACGCCGGTGATCAAACCGGCAGCCGAGACGGTGGCCTTCGACGTGTCGGCGGACACGTAGGTAGCCGTCGCCGTCACATCGGTGTTGTTGGAGTCCTTCACCGCCAGCTGCTTGGTGTGCGTCGAGCCGGTCGCCGACGTGATCGATGCCGTGGTCGGCGTCACGGTGATGGCGGTGACCGCGGGCAGGAAGCCGGTGTCGTTCAGGTTGCTCAGATCGACCCAGCCGTCGCCGCAGACACCCCAGATGACCGGCACACCGACCGCCTCATCGTTGAGGAAGTCCAGCACCACAGGGTAGTTCAGGACATCGGAGTCAACGGCGTTGATGTCCTGACGGTCACCGACGGCCACCTTGTTCGCGATCCAGTACTGGATCACGTCCTTGTCGTTGAACGTGTCCCACGACAGCAGCACCGCACGCCACAGCAGGTTCGCGGGCAGCTCCGGGATCATCGCCGTCACACCACCCTTGGCGGACGGCGCCGACACCGCGTCCGGGGTGAAACCCCACGCGTTCTGCAGGTTGATCAGGTTGGTTTCCTGCGGGCTGTAGGCGATCGACTTCTCGGCTTCCGACGCCAGCAGACGGGTCGGGGTGCCCTTGCCGGCCGACCAGATCTTGTTGATGGTCGGCTTGTTCGACAGCTTGACGCCGGCCTTCTTCTCGTAGTTGCCGACCTTGATGAACCTCGACGAGGCGCCGATCAGCGAGTCGTCGAGTCCGCCGTTGACGACGTCTTCGAGGCTGGTGAGCGCCGGGGTGCCCACGTAGGGGGCGAGCAGCACCGCGGTGTCGCATCCGGCGAGTTCCAGGTCCGACTGGCCACCTTGATAGCTTGTGATGCCTGACATTGGTCTTACCTTTCGTTACAGGCCCAGGGCCGTGTGGTAATTCGGTAGGCCCTTCGGTTTCCACGTGTGGAACTCGAAGGTGACCGGGACGAGCCTGTCGTCCTGGAGGAGTTCTTGAACTAGTTGCGGGCCAACGATTTCGCCCTGCACGTACAGCTTGGTTGGGGTTCCCGGAACCAGTGATGCGTGATCGATGAACGGGTGCAGGATCTGGCGGACGAACTCGATCAAAGCCCAGGAATCGTCGCGTGACGATGCGAGGCCGGCGAATTGGACGCGCGGCTCGTCACGGTTCTTGTCGTGGTTCCATCCGCCGCCGGTGCGGCGGGCCCGCAGATAGGCGCCCCCGTCGGCCAGCGTTGTGTTGTAGACGTCGGGTTTCGGCAGCCATGACACCACCTTGACGTCGGGAAGCAGCGGCGAGAACAGTTCCCGCATCAGCTTTTCCACGTCAGGCAGGCCGCCCTCATACCAGTTTGGGAACTGCATCAGAAGTTCCCGAGTTCTTCGAGGACGTGGTTGAGGTCGTGGCGGCCTTCGACGTATTCGGGTGTGTCGTCGGGAACCTGGTGATGCCCGAACTCGGTCGATGCCCCGTAGTAGGCGCCGCGGCCGCCGACGGTGAGCACCCCGATCCAGCGGTCGTTGTCGGCGCCCCCGATCTCGGTGGACGCGTGCGCGGACGCAGCGAGCCGGCCGGTCACTTTGGCCACCTGGGCCTGATAGATCATCTCGGCGGTGTTGGCGCGTTCCTCGACGATGCGCCGCAACTCGGGGGACAGCAGGAACGCGGTCAACGCCGGATTCGGCTCGGGGATAGTGACGTCCATCAGCTTCCCCACCGTGCGGTTGTGCCCATGAAGTTCATCGACACCCAACCGAAGTCATCGCCGGTGAACGGGTGATCGATGTCGCCGCGCGGCGCGCCCGCGATCGTGTAATACACGCCGTTCCACAGGAACCGGTCCGAGATGCGGATATCGGATCCTCGTGGAACGAACACGATGCCGGCCTGCCCGTACCGTGTGCCGGTGCCGGTGTCCAAGCCCGGGCCCGTCATCGACGGAACCGCAGGGAATGACCCGAGTGGCTGCCAGGTGTTGTTGCCGTCGGGGTCCTCGACGGGGCGCTCGAACGGCAGTTCCTGGGCGTAGATCGGGTTAATTACCGGCATCGGTGCTCGTCTCGGGGGACCACGGTGACGGCCAGCGGCTGTTCCACGGCTGGTACGGGATCTGGACGTTCGAGGTCAGCGGCAGCGAGAACGCGCCGCCGGCAATGCGGCCGGCGAGGCGATCCATCTCCGAGTTCAGGATGTAGAGGTCGCCGACGGGGTTGACGTAGGTGAAGTTGGCGTTCATGTCGGCCATCGCCTGGCTGGCCGTTTTGACGCCGCCACCGCCGATCATGGCCCGCTTGACCATGTCCAGCGACACCCATTTGCAGGCGGTCTGCACGAACTCTTCCGCGCCGGGCAGCTCGTTGATCCGGTCGGCGGCGGCGCCGAGCAGGACGGTTGCCCGTGCCTGCTCGGCGTCGCTCAATGGCCGCCAGTACGACGCCAGATCCTGCGCTGTCGCGTAGGAGGCTGGAAGCGTCATGACGGGTTACGCGACCGCCAGGCCGCGCAGCACACCGTGGGCGCTCTCGGCGCCGTACGCCATGCCGATCTCGCCGTAGATCTGCGTCTTGTCGGTGGCGCCGGTCTTGGCCAGCGCTTCCTCGAACAGCACGCCGCGGTTCGGGATCGACAGGAACACCGGGTCGATCATCTCCATCGACACGGCCACGATGCAGTCCTTGGGCAGTGCCCGGTCCACAACCAGGTTCAGCTCACCCATGTCGGTGGTGATGCGGTCCACCGCGACACCACCGACCGTGATGCCGGTGTTGGCCGACAGTGCGCCCTGCAGCTGACCGAACGCCGATGCGTAGGCCTTCTTGAGCATCCGCTTCTGCACCGACGGCACGAACAGGGTGCGGGTGTCGCCTTCCACGAGGCCGCCGTTGTCGAAGATCGTCTGGATCAGCACGTCGACCAGGTCGGGGGTGACGGGCTTGGCCACCGATCCGGCGGCGACCGCGACGGGCACGTACTTGAGCGCCGCGGTGGTGCCCAGGGTGATGGCGGTTCCGCCGGCGGTGGCCGCGACCTTGAAGGTGCCGCTGGCCGAGCTGACCACGAAGTAGGCGCGGTCCACGCGGATGTTGGTTGCGCCGTCGGTGTCGGTGAACACCACCTGGTCGCCGTTGGCCAGGCCGTGGGAGGCTGCGGTGATGGTGTCGGTGGCCGACGTTGCGGTCACCTCGGCGGCGGCGAACATCTTGTTCGTCGAGATCACCGACAGCAGACCGGCCATCTGCCGGTTGGTGGTGTTGTCGGTCGGCACGTTCTTCTGGCCGTGCCAGAAGGCGAAGTTGCAGTCCCGGCCGATCTGCTTGAGGGACTGCGCGACCTGCCAGGTGTGCTCGTTGACGACCGGGTTACCGAATCCCAGACCGTCAGTGGAGTTGAACGGCGCGGACTGCGGGGTCGCGAACTGCTGCATCGCGGCCTGCTTGGTGTAGCTGGTGCCGACCGTCTCCTGGAAGATCTGCACCACGCTCTTGACGTTCGACCGCACGCGGGCTTCCGGGTCGGGGGCGTCCGCGCCCTCGGCGCGGGTCCGGATCTGCGGGTCGCGCAGGTCGTAGGTCTGCCACTCGAACTCGGTGGCCAAGGTCTGCTTGCCGCCGCCCAGGCCGCCGGCCATCGACAACAGCGGGGTGTCGGTCGGGGTCAGGGCGAACAGCTCGCCGTGGTAGTTCGGTTCGTTGAAGGTGGTGCCGATGGCGGTGATTCCGGACATGGCTTGCTCCTATTTCTGGTAGAGCTTCTGCTGTTTGAGTGCGATGGACGTCATCAGGTCGCCGGCCTTCTCTGCGGCTCTGATTCGTTCGTCCAGGGGGAGTTGTCCAGTTCCTGACTGGCCCTGACCCCGATTCGGCGTGAACCCCGGCGGTTGCGTCGGGGCCACGAGGAACGGCTTGTCGGCGGCCAGCTGCTGGAGGCTGGCCGTGAGTTTGGCGGTGTCGATGCCTTCCGGCGTCGCATAGCCCGAGAGGTCTCCGAGGAGGGTGACCGCGGTTTCGGCGTCGATGAACGTGCCGGCCGCCAAGGCTTCGGCTTTCGATCGGACCGCCTGCGAACGCCAGGTTTCCTCGCGGGTCGCGGCGGCGGTGAGGTCTTCGGTGAGGCGTTCGTTCTCCGTCTGCGACGCGCGCCGCAGCCGTTCGTGTTCCTCGAGGATCGGCTGCGCGGCGGTGACCCGGTTCTGCAGGTCTGCCTTTTCGCCGCGGACCTTCTGGATCAGGTTCCAGGCGCGTTCGGGGTCGAACGGCTCTCCGGACTGCTCCCACGGGGGCTTACCCGCGTCGGCTGGCGGTGCGGGGGGCGCCGGCGGCGGCGTAGTCGGCGCCTGCTGCTGGCCGGTGTCGGCTGGTGGTTGCTGGCCGGCGACCGGCGGCTGCCCGGCGGGCTGCTGCTCGCCGCCGGCCTGGGCGCCGGGCATGTTGTTCGGAGTCGGGACATCGGGCATTGCGGTGCCTCCTGGGCATCATCAGTTGGCCGCCCACCTCGGGCAGCCGGGAAAATGGGGGCGTCAGCTGACGCCGTAGTTCTGGCGCATCGACGCCAGCACCGCCTTGAGATCGCGGTGAGTGCCGGCGTTCGCCGCCGCCTTCTCGTACATCTCGCGGTAATCCGCCGCGCTCGGCGGCTCCTGGCTGAACACCGGGACTGCGATGCACGAACAGTGGTTGTGGTACTTCTCGCCCATCTGCTGGGAGCCGCGCACCGCGTCCCCCCGGCCGACCACCTGAGTCGCCGACTTCTTACTGCGGTACAGCGACGGGCCCCCGTATCCGAACACCCGGCGGCTCTTGCCGGTCGGCTCGAACGTGCGCGACGCCATCACCAGGCAGAACGCGCAGGGATGATCCGACGTCGGTACCCGTGCCCAGCCGATGGGCTTGGCCGGGTCCTGCGCACCGTTCTGCACGATCGTGTCGCGCGCCGGCTGCAACACCAGCCGCTGCAACGACCCGTCCAGCCGGGTCGGGACGCGTTCCTCGACGGGCAGGTCGCTGGTCACCGACACATGCGAAGTGTTCTCACCCGGCTGAACTTCGGTGATCCGCAGACCGCCGCGAGACGACGTCGCGTCGGCCGCGTGGTGCTCGGCGCCCACCGGTCGCTCCGGTGCGCCCGGCCGCGCGGATCCCGCGTGCTCGACGGCACCCTGGCCGGCGGTGCCGTGGTCGTGTCCGTGGCTATCGACGGCCGGGACGCCGAGGAACGCGGAATCCACGATCGCGTCGATATGCGCTTGCACCACCGGATCCGCCGGCACCGCGGTGAACGCCGACGGAAACTGCTCGCCGGCGCGCAACTCGTCATAGAACTGGGCGGCCACCGCAGCCGACGCCTGCCCATACTTCGTCACGATCGCCCCGTACAGCGTCTTCACCGCCGCTGCGGCGGCCGGACTCGCCCAGTCCACCCGCGGCCACAGCGCCGCCGTCGATCCAGCGGCCAACGCGACGATCCCCGCATTCCGGGCGGCCTGCGCACGCGCCTGCTGCTGATCGCTACTGCTGCTGGTCACGGGACTGCTGCAACCCCATCAACGCCGACGGCTGCTCACCATCCAACGACTGCTGTGCGGGCGTCGGCGCACCGCCCGGCTGCTGCACACCCGCATTCACGCTCTTCAACCCCGCCAACGCCTGATCGATCGCCGCCAAACCCTGCGCCTTCGTCCGGGCCGCCGCGATCCGGGCCCGCTGAACAGGAGTCCACCCGCACGCCGCCAACGCATCATCGGAATCAGCCGGAACCATGCCAGCCGCCACCTGGGTAGTCACCGTCACCGCGTCCGCGTTCGGCGTCGGAATCGTCGGCTTCGCCCAATCCGACTCCAACTGCTCCACCTTCGGCGGCAGACTCCCATGCCAGATCCGCAACACCATCCGAGCCCAGTCCTCCCAGTCGTTCCCGAACTGGGTGATCAGACGCTCCGCACGCTTCATCAACCGGTAATCGCCCTTGGTGATCGCATCCGCAGACACCGGGTTACCGTCATTGACCGCGCCGAAGTACTCCACCGGGGCGCCGGTATTCGCCGACATCATCTGCCGCTCATGGTTGATGAACTCCACCAGCCCGGACGGGTCCTGCGCCTGCTGGAACACCACCTGCGGCAGATTGCCGTTCTTGTCGGCCTCCAGCGTCGAAATGCGGCCGGTGAACGTCTCCAACGCGGTCGCGATCGACCCGTCGGCCTTCTGGAATGCGGCTTCCGTCGTGCCGAGCAGCCACACCTTCATCGCGGCGAAGAACTCCGACGCCACCTCGTTGCGCACCACCGCGCGGGCCGCCCGGTCCTGCGTGTTACGCCACGACGCCGCGATCTCCGACGTGCCGTACGGGTCTCGGGTCGTCGGCCGGTTCGCGAACATGATCACCGGCACGAACCCCATGCGGTGATCGTTGCGCTCCTGAACCTCCCAGCCACTGCCCTCCGACGCGACGAGCTGGATCACCGCATCACGGGTGTACAACGTGGCGAGCTGCCGCAGAAACGTCTCCGACGCCGGATCCAAGTCGATATACGTCTGGTACGCCGCCGACACCTCGCGGCGCCGCGAATCCCACGACGCCGTCATGTTCATCGGCGACTCGATCGTCGTCAACGGCGGCTCATCCCGGTTCTCGCGCACCCCGACGATCGCGAACGAATGCCGGTAAATCATCGCCTCGTCATGCGTCAGCACCGACTCGGCATCCAAATTGCTGGACTGCCATGCCGACTGCAGATCGGAGTCGATCGTTGTCGCGCCCGGCATCCGGAAACCCTGGATCGTCAACCGCTCCGAACGGGCATCCAGCGCCGCCCCACACCAGCCCAGCACCGCCCGCAACGGCTCCAGCTCAGGAGGAACCGAAATGCCAAGCGACGGAGAATCATTCATCCCCCAGTAGTAAAGCGACGACAACCACAACTGGGATTGATAACCCGGGTCCAACAGCCGCGCCGACAGAAACTGCATGACCCGCTGCTCAACATCGGAGAGCCCCAGATTGCCGAGCGGCTGCTGGTAGAGGATCGGCGGAATGACCTTGCCGTCGAGCGTGGAGAACAACGCTTCGGACACCGGTGTCGTCACCTGTTCTCCTTCCTCGAGGTATTACTGCAGGGTGACCACACGGCCACGCCCAGGCTCACGTCCCTTGTGTGGAACGCCGTTGAATTGATGCCACATCATGCGGGCGCCGATCATGCACACCGCGGCGTCCACCTTCTTCCGCGACTCGCGATGCTCCTTGCCGATGGACACCCCGAACTTGTTCGGCCGGCGCCGAGCATTCAGCACGTGCTGACGCATCCGCACCCCGTGACCGCCAACCAGTCGACCGGTCGGCTTCGGGAAACGGTGGAACAGCGCCCGGTCGATGATGTCGGTCAGCGTCCGCTCGCACGCCTCGGTGAACTGCTTGAGGTGCTGACTGTTCCGCATATCCCAGATCACCGGATGCTGCTGCACACCGGTCTTCACCGCCGGCAGCCGCCGCAACTGAATCGAGTAGTCACGCGCCCAGCCGTCGCAGAATGGCTCCCAGTACCGTTCCCCGGTGTCGTCGTCGCGGGCATCAGACGGGTCCCACCACAGGCCGTGCACGTCGTAGAGTTCCAATGCGTCGCGGATCGCGTGATCCACCGCGCCGCGGTCGATCGGCAACGCGAACTCCCGCTGGCCGTCCCGAGCCTTCCGCGGCACCCACACCCCGATCGGGAACACCAGACCGTCCGAGATCCGAACCCCGACGGCCGCGGTGTGGTCATCCGACTTTGAACCATCACCGAAAATCAGCACCGCGTCGCCTGGCTCGGGCATCTCGTCCCGGTAGCCCAGGTCGAATTCCTGCGGCGTCGTCCAGGCATCCGCCGATGCGGTGATCTGGTTGTACCACTTGCGCCGCGACTCACTCGGGGTGTTCGCGCCGTTAAGGATGTCCTCGACGATCGCCTTGATGTCCAGCCACGTCGAGTCGCCGCGCACCGCCTCGATCACCTCCGGAGCAGCCTCCGCGGTCAACGGAGCCTCCGGGGGTGCCTCCAACGAATCCATCAGCAACCCGAACCCGAGCGCGGTCGCTGCACGGTCCTCCGTCGACTGGGTCGACTCCCATGCATCCCGAACCCGCTCGGCCACCGAATCCTCGCCCGGACGGAACGCGTTCTGGATATCGAGGACCCGGCCGACGCCGCCGGCCCGCTTCGTCGAGTTCCCCGACACCGCGCCAGCCAGATCATGCCCCTGGTTTGAGGAGTTCCAGTTCTGCGGCTCGTTCCGAATAGCCTGCGAGATCGGGTTCCCCTCGATCGCCAGATAGTTCGACGACGCCGCCTGAATCTGGCGCGTATCGCCCAGACCCCACACGCTCTCGCGGCCGATCTGAATACCGTAGTGAGCCCGCGCTTCCTGCGAGATCATCACCGGAAACCGCTTCATCGTGTTCGCGGTCTGATCCTTCGATACCGCGACGATCTGCACCCACGCCGAACTGTCATCCACACCAACCGGCTGACCATCCGGGCCCCAATGGTCAAACAACGTCGGCCCGAACGCTCGATGCGACGACAACGCGCACGCGAACGGGTCCTTGCCGTGCCCCTTCAACCGCTGGAACACCGCGTTGCGGTGCAGCAACCGGCCGTCGCCGTCGATCGCGTCGTACCAGAGCGCGAACCTGGCCTGCTCCGGGGTGAACTGCCAGTCCTGGCCGCGCTCGTCGCGCAGCCAGTACCCGCACCACCCCAGCATTTCCCAGCCCATCGAATGCTCGGGCAGGTTCCAGCCGCGCTCCGGTGACCAGTCCCAGGTCGGCCCTATCCGAATCGGCTCCCACGGCGACGGTGGTGGCGGCGGCGTCTTCGGCAGCGTCTCCCGATACCAGGCGACGATGTGCCGGTAGTCGTGTTGCTTGACGAACGCAGGCCCGGCACCCGCGGCGCGAGCCATCTAGTCGCGAAGGTTGGACGGAGTCCGCACGTTGACGAACCGGATAAACCGGACGATCCCCGCGCCTCGCGTCTTGAGCACTGCGCAGTAGATCGTGTGCACGAAATCGTCACCGATCCTGGCGTCCGCATCGATGATCACCCGGTCCACGACAAGCCCCTCGAACGACCGGGCGCACCGCGCGCCGAATACCAGCGGGCGACCTGTCCATTCGATCCCGAGTTCGTGTGCGATCTGCTCAGCGCGCTGCTTGGTCTGTGCGACCACCGCGGTGGTCATGCCGGCTTACCCCAACGCGACTGGGCCGCCTTGCGGGCGCTCACCGACCGCGGCGACTCACCCGTCGCATCATCCGGAAGCTGCAACGACGTCAACAACCCCTTGAGCGTGGCCCGATGCTGCCGCAGCTCCGTGATCAACGGATTGATCACGTTCCCGCCATGCGAACCGCGCACCATCTTCGGCGCACCCTTGGCCTCGGCCGCCAGGTCGTCGATCAGGTCGGCCTCGCAACACGCGTCCGCAAGGATCCGCAGTTCGTCTGGGCGCAGCTCGTACTTGCCGCTGCCCGCGATGTCGCGCCACAGCTTCCGGCCGGCGCGGTCCAGGCCGCGCGGCGCCGTCGGTCGTTTCGTCGGGATCGTTTCGGACATGGGTTCGGCCTCCTGGACCGTCAAGTGCTCGGCACCTCGCCGGGCGAAAAACTGCTGGTCGCGGCGAGCCCCCTCCGCGTGGTGCCGCACGCTGGTGCGTGGTGGCTAAGGCGTTCCGGGCTTGCTCATGCGTTCGAGGGTTACCCCCTACCCCGAACGGGTGTGCGATGCACCGTCCTGACCTGCGGGGATGCTGCCCGGGTGTGGTTCCCTGTCGCGGTAGCGTCTGCTGAGGCTGCCGCGTGCTTGGCGTGCGCGTTGGCGTCCGTTGGCTTGGCGTTGTCTGGTGTCGATTGCGTGGCAGTTTGAGCAGACGCCGATGACTTCTGTGGCTGAGCGGACTGGGGTGCGCTGTTGGTTCTGGTCTGCGAGTCCGTTGGGGTGGTGGTACTCGGTGATCTGTTGCGTGCAGCCTGGGAGGTGTAGGCGGCAGGTTTGGTCTCGTCTTCTGACCTGGTCTTTAATGCGGGCGGGGATGTTTGATCCTTGGCCCCAGGTCATAGGTCCCACCTGATGCGGTTCCAGGTGGGGTGGTTGGCTGGTCGTCTGCTGCCTTTGGGTTTGGCGGTGGTGTGGCGCCATTGGTGTGGGCCTGCTGGTGGAACGTGGCGGATCATCGGTGTTCGCCTGGTGCGTGTCCGGGGCGTGCGCCTGTGGCTCGTTGGTGCAGGTTTGAGCAGAGGCCTTTGACGATGCTGGGGCTGACGTATTTGCCGAGTTGGGTGAGGCAGCGGTCGAAGTCGCCGTCGTGTCCCCATTGGATTTTGGTGGCGCCTTCGCCGTGTGCCCAGTAGTTCATGAGGCGTTCGGTGGCTTGTGCGTCGCCTGGTGTTGCTTCTCGTCCGCCGGCCATGGTCACCTCCGGGAATGCGAAACGCGCCTGGGTGCCCTTTGGGCACACTTCAGGCGCGCACCGACAGGATGCCAGTGTTTCGCCTGGTGGGCAAGCGACACGCTCATTCGAGGATTCCGGCTGGTAGTTCGAATCCGAGGACTCGGCACAGGTGCAGGTAGTACTGGGGTGCCCAGTGGGCGTGGCATTTGAGGCAGGTGCATCCCTGGTCGGTGATGAGCTGGAGGGCTGGCTGTCGGACGGTTTCGCCGGCTGAGTCTTTGCGGTGGATGGTGGTTGCTCCGCAGGCCGGGCAGGGCGCGGAGACGTGTTTGATGTGTTCGGGTTCGAGTAGTGCGGTGATGCGGGCGGCCCATGTGTTGAGGGTTCTGGTGATCTTTTGAATGGTGGGTTCGTCTTGGGGGCGCCAGTGCCGCGCGGCGATGAGTCGTAGCCGGCGTTCGGTTGGGGTTGATGTTTCGGGATCAAGTTCGGCGAGCGCGGACCATGCCCACCGGTGAGGGCGTTGCTGGGGTTGTGGCCAGTCGTCGCCGCTCCAGTCGATGTGGCGGGAGTTCATGGCGGTGTTGATGTCGTGTTCGATGGCGGGGATGTCGTGGGGTTGCCATTCGAAGACTTGGGCGTCGATTTCGTTGAGGAGGTCGTGGGCGTCGGTCCAGAACGGTGGTCGGCTTTTGGATCCGCCGCCGTTGCCGTTGTTGGCTTGGTTGCCGTGTACGGCGTCGCGGAGTGTGGCGTAGTGGCTGGGGGCGTGGAATGTGGTGTTGTTTCGGTATTCGGTGTGGTCGTCGATGAGTGTGTGTAGGGCGTTGTGGAGTTCGTTGAGTGTGGTTGTGAGGGTGTGTGTTTCGGTCACGCGGTGGCTCCTGTGGGCCAGCTGACGACGTCGGTGCTGAGTTGGTGGCGGGGTTTGGGTTGGAAGGGCATGGGTTCGCCGAGGTGGTGTGCGCCCATGAGGGCGAGTACGGCGGCGTCTGCGATGTCGTGGTTGGCGATGCGGGTGTTGGGCCACCAGGTGCGGACGGCTGTGAGGACGTCGTGTTTGTCGGCGGTGCCCTTGCCGGTGGCCCATTTGGCGCGGGTCTTCGGTGCAACGACAGCGGTGGGGATCTGCTTGGCGCGCAGGGCGCTGTAGAGGCCCCACCAGAGGCCGGCGCGGTCGTGATTCGAGGGGAGGTTGGCGCCATATGCGGGCCCCTCGATCACGGCGAGGTCGATGCGCATCCGGGGTTCGTGGCCGGTGTTGCGGTCGTTGCATTGGTCGGCCAGCACGGCCATGACGGCGCGGCATTGGGAGACGATTCGGCGGCTGCGGTGGTCGTAGTTGGCTCCGTCTCGGCCGCCGTGACCGACGGTGGTGAGCAGGTCGGGTTGGCCGTTGCGGAGGATGGCGATGCCGGTGTTGGTGAGCGATGGGTCGATGCCGGCGACGATCATCGGCGGTGTCCCGGCCAGCCGCACTTGCTGGGGTCGTCGTACTCGCAATCGTGCTGTGGTGCTGCCGCGCTGGGGTTGATCGCGCTGAGGATGCTGCTGACCGCCTCTGTGGCGGCTACAGCTCCGGCGGTGGTGGCTTCCATGATGGCGTTGGTCATGTTGGTGGCCATGAGTTCGGCGATGGCGATGAGGGCGTGTGTGGTGGCGTATTTCGGGTCGGCGCCGTTGGCGAGGGCGTCCTTGGCGTGTGCGATGTGGTCGGCGGGCGTGAGCGGTGGGCGGTCGGATGTGGTCATTGGTTGGCTCCCTTGGTGAGTGCGGCGCGGCAGGCGGCGCTGCCGCGTGCGTTGATTTCGTCTTGGGTCGGGTTGTGGTTGCAGACGTGGCCGTTGCGGTAGCCGTCCGGGTCGCAGAGCGGGCAGGCGTGGATGGCTTGGGCGCGGAGCTCGGCGTCGGCGTGGCGTTGTTCGAGCTCGCGGTCGCGGACGGCGCGGGGTGGTGGGACGGCCGGCCAGGTGTCGGCTGGGAGTTCGTCGTCGGGTGTTCCGTAGCGGTCAGGCATCCCAGCTCGCCCCCTCGGCCGCGATCTCGTCCGGCGTGACGTACCGCCACGGTCCGTAGGTGACTTCGCGGGTGATGACCCGAGCGCCGTCCTGGAAGACCGGCAGGTCTTCGATGGGGCCGGCCATCTCGGTGTCGATGCAGCGGGCGGCTTCGCCGGGGCTGGGTTCGATCGCGTATTCGGTCTCGGTGTGGCCGTCGAGGTCTGATCCGCCGACGGCGAAGATCTCCGCGTCGTTGAGTTCGATGGCCAGGGTGGCCATGGCGTGGGCGTAGGCGTCGATGGTCGGGTAGTCGGCGGGGCTGCAAGACAGTTCAGGCACGGGTGGTCTCCCAGTCGTGGTTGGGGCACTTGCCGACGGAGTTGTCGGTCAGCTCGACTTGGCCGTTGTCGTCGCAGTCGGGGCAGTTGCGGACCTCGGCCCAGAACGCTGCGCGCATCTCGGCGGCTGCGGTCTCAGGGTCGGGTTGTGCGCGGTCCCAAGCTTCCCGTCGCTCGCGGTAGCCGCGGCATCGACCGCAGTTGGCGGTCGTGCCGTCGGGCATGTGATCGGGGCAGAAGCGGGGAGGGGGCTCGTTGCGGCCTGGTGGGGCTGCGAGTTGGTCGGTGTTGGTCTCGCGCGCACGCGCCCCCCCAACTGAACCACCTACGGACGTAACTACTCCCACTCTCTCTCTCACTCTGGAGGGTTCGGGAACGGTGCCCGAACCCTTCACGGTCTCGGAACCGTTCGGGCACGGTTCGGGAACGGTTTCGGAAGGGTTCGCGGACGGTTCGGGAACGGTTGGGCCTGGGTCGATCTCGTCGGCCAGTTTCGTGGTGTCGGCGTGACGCAGCTTCCGTAGTTCGGTGGCCAGTTCGTGGCGCAGTTTCAGCGAGGCGACCATGCCGGCGCAGCGGATCGCGGCCTTGCGGTACTGCGGGTACTTGGTGACCTCGGTGTGGCGCATGTACGACCGGATGAACAGTTCGTCCGCGTCCTCGTCGACGAAGATGAACCGTCGATCCTCCAGGAGCTTGAGGTCGTGCCACAGGTCGGCCTCGGTGACCTCGGCGCATCCCTTGGCCCACTTGGACACTTGCAGCGGCAGCATGCCGGCGCGATCGACCTCTTTCTGGCTGAGCAGCTGCGCGTAGGTGGCCTGGGCGGTTCGCGGTAGCCGTCGCCAGTCCGGGTCGCGCCAGATGGATTCCTTGAGCATGCCGGCTGAGTTAGCCATCGATCAGTGCCTCCGCTTCGTCCATGATCGCGATGTCCCGTAGCGTGTCGGCGCCCTGGCTGACGATCTCCTGGGCGCGGTCGTGCAGCTTCCGGATCCGTTTCCAGCAGCAGCCGCAGAAGTAGCGCCAGGTGTCCTCTGCTCGGGCTTCCATTGCCACGTCGACGAGGTCGTGCAGATCGTCCATGGCTAGGCCGGCGTTGAGGAACTGGTCGACGTTCTGCTTCCAGGTCGTGGGGAGGTCGACGGTTAACCGCTCGCCTCGGTACTCGTATGTCCAGGTGTTCCACTTGCGTAGGAAGGCGTTGTGGATCTCGGCGGCGTCTGCGCGCGCCGTTGCGCTTTCCTCGGCGGCCTGGCGCATAGCTGCGGCCCAGCGCACGGCGTCCTGGGCTACGTCGGCGACGATCGCTGCGTCGGCCGGCACCGATGACTTGCCGCCGTTGCAGTCTCGGCACGAGGCGACCAGGTTGGTGGGGTCGTCGCTGCCGCCGAGCGCGGTCGGTATGACGTGGTCGATGGTGAGTTGGACGTCGGGCGCCGACCGGCCGCAGTATCGGCAGGCGTGGTTGTCTCGGCGCAGTACCTCGAATCTGAGGCGTTTCGATACGGTCACCCCGTTCTCCCTTCGTTCCGGTCCTGCACAAGCGTTTTGTGGCATGTCGAGCAGCGGGGCATGCCGGCGGCTGGTGTTCCTCCGCAGTCGATGCATTGGCGGGGACGGCTGAGGTAGCGGGCGTGGCGTTCGGGAATCGCGGCGGTCATGTCGCTGGCCTGTCTGGGCAGCTGTGGTGGCCATAGCTGTTGGTTTGTGCACCACAGCGGTTGCAGTGCCAGTCGCGGCAGGACGCGGGCTCATACGGGTGCCATTCGTCGCCCTCGTGGTACATCATCTGGCGACAGCCCGCGTGGTCGGCGTTGGGGAATCGTCGCACAGCAGGCAGTATCGGGTGGTCATCAGTCGATGCGTCCTCCCCTGACACAGGCCAGAATCCGCGCGGGACGTCCTCGCACACCACGAACTCAAGTCCTCCGTAATACCCGACGATCGGGTGTCCGTTATCGCACATCAGTCCGCCCCGGTGACCACAGCAGCGCGGCCGGAAAGAAGCGGTCTTCCTCCATGTCGTAGATGCCCTGCCAGGCGTTGCCGAGCGCATCGACGATGACGATTTCGTGGCCGAACTGGTCTACGAGTTCTGCGACATCGTGGCGGTTTTCGATTCGTCGGGGCCGCAACCGCTCCAGCCCCTCGGCTACTTCATCCGGTCCGCAATTGTCATGCAGTCCAAGCAGGTCGACGCCGACCTCCTGCTGGAACTTGTGGACCGTTGTCTGCGCGTCGGCCAGATCGGCGAGCGCCTGGTCGCGCTCTTGACCCCGGCGGCGTACCTCGGCCAGGAGATCCCGGACCATGCGGGCTGCCGGACCACAGTTGCCTTCCAACGCCTTCCGTGCCCGTTCAACGATGTCGCTCACGGTGTCTCCTCGTGGTAGTCGACGATGTGTCCGGTTCTGACTTCGTGTGTGTCGACGCTCATGCGGAGGACGCGGCCGGTTAGGGTCCAGGTTCGTTTGCAGTCGGTGCAGGCGGCGGTGACGCCGTCTTTCGGTGTGACGGCAACGGCCGCCGCCGACGAACCAGCATCAGCGGCTGGTGCAGGTGGTGTCTGCTCAATCGGCTTGTTGCCGGGGCACTTCGTTGCGGATGGTGCGCAGCGCCAGCCTGTTTCCGTTTGGATGTAGCGTCGGCTGCCTTCGCGGCCGCAGACCTCGCAGACGTGTTTCACGGCGTCCTGGGCGCGGCAGGAAGCGATTCCGCCGCGTTCGCCGGGTGTGGCGTCGGCTGGCCAGGGTGGTTCCCAGGTGCGTCGCGTGTCACGGTGTGACTCCGAACAGTGCTTCCTGCACGGGTTGTGTTGGGTCGATCAGTAGTTCGTAGGGGCGGAAGAATCCGACGCGTTCGGATCGGTCGAAGGCGACGACGGCCTTGACGCGGGTGATGTCGATGATGACGCCGGGCTGCACGTCGCCGAGGCCGCAGACGACGCCGACGTGTTGTCCGACGGTGAGTTCGTTGAGTGCGGTCGCGCAGTGGCTCACGATGCGATCCCCAACACTTCGAGTACGCCGAACATCTCCAGTTGCTCGGGCTTGTCGCTGAGCCGTAACAGCTCGGCGATGTCGAGGTCGGTCTGCCGGCAGAAATGCAGGAATTCGGCGTCCGCTGTGGTGCGTTCGGGGCAGTCCTCACGGATCGCGAAGTGGCAGTGTGCGCCCGGTTGGAGGGTAGGGCGAAGCACTTCGCGGCGGTATTCGGCGGCCTGGACGTAGTCGTTGAAGGTGCCGACGTGTTGACCGGTGCGTTGGTTGAAGATGGCGACGGTCATCCGCGGACCTTGTTGAGGTCTGGTTCGGCTTGGGCGATATCGACGTCCCCCCAGCCGGTCCGGCAGCCCCGGCACGTGTAGCTGGTGTGGTGGAGGGTGCGGGTCAACACGCGTTGCCCGCACGCCTCGCACTGGCACAGGAACCCGAGCACGTCCGGGTCTGCGGTCATTGCTCGCCGTCCGAGAATGGTGGGCGCCCGTGGTCGCTGTCGTTGTCCGGCTCGGGCTCGGCCTCGTCGTCCTGGGGCTCGTCGCCGTCCTCGTCGTCTTCGTCGCCGAACAGTGAAGGCTGTTCCTCATCCGGGTCCGGCGGCTTCGGCTTTCCCTCCTGCACCGCCCACAGAATGGTGAGTTTGCGGCCGTAGCGGTGTTCGCCGTCGGCCCGCACAGACTCCGTCTGCCCGGTGCACTCCACCCGCACGATGTAGGTGCGTTTCTCGCCGATCACGGGCGGTTGGTTGTAGGCGCATGGTGTGGATCCGAAAGCGAGGTAGGCGTCGGGCACGGTGAGTACTTCGTCGGGGTCTTCGATGTAGTCCAAGTCGTTGCCGCTGTGCAAACCGTCGGGCTTGTCGGTGATGAGGGCCATGCTGGTGTCACTCCTGTTCTGTTGCGGTGGTGGTGTTTTCGGCGGACTCCAAGACGTCGATCAGCACGGACGCCTCAGCTTTGGTCAGATCCTTGTTGGTGGACACCAGTCGGCCGATGTTGAGCTGGACCCACTGGAACCAGTCCGCGCGGCCTTCGTCGGTGTCGTCGTACTTCTCCCGCTGCCGCAGAATGGATAGCTTCTGGAGCTGCGGCCGGGTGATGGCCGGATCGGTCTGGGTGTTGGGGTCGTCGGATTCGTCCACCTGGGCGGTGTCGCTGACCTGCGACGTTTCCGGTTCTGGACGAGATTCTGAGGCGACCGGGACAGAGTCGTCCGGGTCGACCACGGTCGCCGACCCGAGCGCCTGCCGCAGACCCTCCACTCCGCGGCTGCTCGCCACGCGCCGCGGCGCGGGCTGCTGCTCCAGGTCCAGTTCCTCGCGCGCATACGGAATACCCAGCAACACGTCCGGGGCGATGCGCCGACACACCTCCATCGCAGCCTTGGCGTACAGCATGGCCTGCGGATCGGTCTTGTACTTCGCGTTGCTGGTGTACCCGGCCTTCTCCGCGCGCGCCATGTCCCACGTCGAAGACTCGGTTTGGCCGGTGCGAGTGTCGGTGGCCTCCACCGTCACCGACTCATCAGACGACGCGGTGGTCACCACCATCACCCCGGCCCGCTTCACCAATGCCACCGCGGTGCGGGCGTAGATGGCGGGTTTGCCCTTCACGACGAAGATCTGTTGCAACGATTGGATCGGGTCCAGCCCGAGCTCGGCGCCGTAAAGGATGGCGGCGGCGGCATTGCCCGGCTTGCCCTTGTAGTCGGCGGGCACCATGTCGGTTCCGGCCAGCGCGTCACCGAGCTGCTTGGCCGCAGTCATAGCCTGCGCATGTGCCATGAGCTGGCCGAGCGCCTCGTTGTGCGCGGGCCGGGCCGGCGGCAGGATCTCGATCTCGGATGAGTGTTCGATGGTCATGCGGTTTTCTCCTGTTCGATCAGTTCCATGAGGTTCTTGGTTGCGAGGTTGAGGGCGACACCGCCGCGGGCGTGGGGGCGCCGGTCGGCGATCTTCACCCCGTTGCACATCGCGGTCTGCGCGTTGCCCATGAAGTCGAGCAGCTTCGTTTTGGCTTCCCGCAGGCACCGTTCGTTCTCTTTGACGTCGACGGCGAATTGCAACACACGCCAGGCGAACTCAGCGTCGGCAATCTCCACCGTCTCGCCGTTGATGTCCGGGTGCAGCTCCCGCACGCACTCATAGGTGGCAACGGAGTCGTCAAGCATCGGCGGCTCATCACCTTTGAGGGAGTGCCAGAACTCGTTGCACCGCTGGTGGATCGTCGCCACCACCGACACGTCGTAGGGGATCACGTACTGGTGAGGCTGGAAGTACGGGCCCAGCACCAGCAGGTGCGCGGGGTGCTTGGTGTAGCCGGTGAACGCCATCTGCGCGAGCACTTGTGCCACGTAGTCGGCCGGGGCCTCGTCGGTGAACAGGTCGCCCCACTCCTCCAGGTGCCGCGCGGTTTTGAACTCCACTACGCGGCGTGCCCGGCCTCGTCGGGCGCGGCGGTCCAGGGTTGCGGCGGCCGGGTAGCCGAATTTGGAGTCGGCGACCACCTGGACCTCCCCCGGGGAGAGTTGCCAGCCGGGGTTGCGGCGCTTCCACATGGCAGCCAGGGCGGGCTCGAAGTCGTGGCCCGCGTCGAAGATGTCCTTGGGCGGTTCGGGGCCGACGATGCCCTTCATGCGATGCCAGAGCCGGTATGGCGATTCCCAGCGGGAGACGCCGAGGATGGCGGCGACTTTCGACGGTGTGATGATGCGCTGCCACTCAGGCGAACCGGGCTCAATCTGGACGGCGGTCACAGGTCGGCCACCTGCCCGCACCGTCCGCAGAACCCGCCGCCGCGGCCGTCGGACACCCAGCGGTGCTCGCGGCAATCCCGCTGCCACTCCCGGGTGGCGGCCTCGGCGAAGCGGGATTCGCCGTACTCGAAGTCGTAGGCCGTCATGCTGTTGCCTCCAGGGCTGCGGGGAGGGAACAAACCCAGTCGTAGGCCTGCTCCAGGGTTTGTCCGGGGGTGATCGCTGCCAGCGCGACGAACGCGAGGGTGCGGAGCTCGTCGATGGCGATACTGCTGAGGTAGCGCCATATCCAGCCGGTGTCTTCGTCGCGGATCTGCTCGGCCAGGTTCAAGGCGATGCGGGCCGAGGTGACGAGTTGGGCGGCGAGTTCGCTGTCTGGTGTTGACTGTCCGGACATGGGGCATTCGCGGAGAATCGAGTCGTCGGCGTGGCGCCTGAATTTGCCTTTGTTGGTGGAGATCCAGCGTCCGCAGCCGGGGCAGTTGACGGCGTTGAGGTCGGGTGGGCGTGCCATCAGATGACCGCCTGCCCGGCTAGGGCGGCGCCGATGATGACGCTGGCCAGCAGCAGCCAAAAGACCGGAACCACCGTCTCCCGGATCATATGGACCCCCCAACCGCGAAGTCAGGAAGCGTGTTCTGGCCGTCGACTCGCCCCCACAGGTGCAAGGCGTTCCGGTGAATGTTCACATGCCGGGACGGTGGCGCGAACACCTGATACGCGTACCTGCTGCCGAACACCGCGTGATGCAACAGCTTCAGGTCGTCATAGGACGGCATCTCGGTGGTGTCAGCGATCGACGCGTGAATCCATTCAGCACCATCGAATTCCGCGACCAAGACGATCACCGATGTGGTCCCGTTGACACCCCGCAGATACCAGCCGTCGGGGCCGAACTTCTCGGGAGCGAAGTAGTGGTCGCGGCCTAATCGCTTACGGACTCGCAGAGCATCGACCGTGGTCGGGATGGCGGGTGCGGTCACGGCGTCACCGCCTGCGCGAGTCGTACGATCGCCGCCGCAGCCAACAACTCCAAATGCCGATGCGACGCCAAATTCAACGCGATCATGGACGTGAGCACAGTCGCCAGCACCTGAGCCGGGTCACCGTCACCGAATTTGGCGACTTCGGTCACGATCTGGGTGAGGTTGGCGTCGGCCATCGCCTTGTCCTGATCGATGTCGGCCAGCAGACGCGCCGGGATCATGCGAGCACCGCCTTGAAGTCGGTTAGCGCCGCATCCAACCCGGCGCCGATACGGGCCTGGACGTCCACACTCAGCGCCGCGTCGAACACCGGAAGCACCGGCCGCACAACAGGTACGGGTTTGCGGCGACGTAGACGCATCACGCCGACACCCCCATCAGATCGGTGATCCACCCGATGTGCTGCGGACACACCGCGCGGATCACTGTCCCGGCTGCACGGCCGGCGGACTCCTCATCGAGACCGCTCGTCACGTACATGGCCTCGACAGCCGCCAGGCCGGTGCTGTTCGGGTTTTCGGCCAGGACACCGCACACATCGACGGCTGCGGGGTCAGCGGCTGCCCGGCCAGCCCACGCGCACCCGACACCCAGCAGGATGAGGAACGCCGCAGCGGCGCCAAGGACGCGGCGCCCGGTACGCCGGTGCACGGAGCGGTGGATCATGCCGACACCGCCTCAACGATGTCGCCGTAGAAGTCGACCTCGACGCACGCCTCCACGACCCGCTTGGCCTTGATCTTGTCGTCAAGGGTGACCATTTCGTCCAGGCGCACACCGCACCTCACGAACTTCTTCGCATCAGCCATGTACCGCAGCGCCAACGACGGGCGCGCGCTGAAGTGCAAGCCCTGACCGCACGCCTTGGTCGGCTCCCAGTCAGGCGCTTCCGGTGTCGACCCCGGTTCGTAGCCGGTGCCGTAGCTCGACTTCCAATCGTCGTCGACCGCCTTGTACACGTAGGCGATCCCATCGACGACCTCGACGCCGTGGAACTCGCACCAGGTTGCCGGGTCGTTGAGGTCGATTGTGGTGAGGTCAACGACGTGTCCCTTGGCGTCGAGGGTGACTTGCTGCGAGTGGAGGAACACCACGGTGTAGGGGCCAGCGTTCGCGCTGGCGCCCGCTCGGAGGTGGGCAACGCCGGTCGCGTTCACGTCCGCCCGGCCACCGCGGTTCACGTCCGCCCAGCCACCGCGGTTCACGTCCGCCCGGCCACCGCGGTTCACGTCCGCCCAGCCACCGTCGTTCACGTCCGCCCGGCCACCGTCGTTCACGGCCGCCCGGCCACCGTCGTTCACGTCCGCCCAGCCACCGCGGTTCACGTCCGCCCGGCCACCGTCGTTCACGTCCGCCCAGCCACCGTCGTTCACGTCCGCCCAGCCACCGCGGTTCACGTCCGCCCGGCCACCGTCGTTCACGGCCGCCCGGCCACCGTTGGGGATGCGGATCCAGACGCCGTCCGTCGCCTCGATGACGATGCGGACCTCGTCGATGCCGCGCTCAACTTGCTGGGCGTGGGCGGCGTCGTATTCGTCCTGGTTGTGGACGGTGATGGTGTCGGTCATGCGGTCACCGCGCCGGTGTGCGCGTCGGCGATGAATTCCAGCCACGCCAACGCCTCGCGCTCAGTGCGGAACCGCAGGGCTGGCATGTTCGTCCGGGCGATGCTTAGCACGACCCACTCGATGGTCTCGCACTCGCGCATGTAGTCGTAGGTGGTGTCCTCGTAGGCGATCACGACCGGAATCCCGGACTCGGAGCGGCGGCAGGTGATCTTCGCCCGGCCGCCGAGACTGGTGCCGAACTCCCACAGGTAGCCGTCGCCGACGGGTTCGCGGTCGAAGTTCTTCGCGATCTCCCGGAGGCGTTGCGCCTCTTCTGGTCCGAAGACCTGGGTTACCGTTGTAATGCTCATCGAGTGGTTCACTCCTGTTCTTCTCGATGGGTTGGCCGTCCCGGACTGATCCCGGGGCGGCCTATTTCTTGCGGGGGTTCGTGATGCGGGCGGCGAGGCGTTCGTCGGCGAACTTCGCAGCCAAAGCGGGGAAGCGTTCGGTGAGGAGTTCACGGACCGCGACGAGCTCGAGGCCGGTCAACGGCGGCTCGTCGGGGTGGCCCGCGCCGGGGCTTTGCGGCGTGCCATTGCCGCTGGCAGTGTTTGGGCCATCCGGCGCGGGCCGGTCTACGCAGCTGTGAGCCCGAAGCTCAGACCGCGCAGACGTGTAGGGGTGGCCGTCACCGGACGGAGCCCGGGGGGCAGGCTCGACGTCCGGTGACGGCCGGTCCGCGGAGGCCAGGGCCGCGGACGTGACAGGCCGATCCCACCCCTCACAGGGATCAGCGAACGGATTAGCCGGCCACTCGTTGCGAAGCAGCAAGTTGGCGACCTCGATGAAGGCTTGCTTGAGCTCGGCCCAGAGCTTCACAGCGTCGACCGGCTTTCCAGCGTGAAGTACTTCGCGTTCACGGCGGCCAGCTCGGCGCCCTGCTGCTCGAAGTCGGCTTTCAGGTCGGCGTAGTCGGAGTTGAGCGTGGCCAGGGCGCGGGTGAGGCGTTCGTTCTGCGCGCGCAGCTGGTCGATCTTGCCGATGGC
>NZ_JCALCW010000035.1:0-56643 GCF_059812545.1 Mycobacterium sp. NGS50 | reverse complement strand
TGTGCGAATAGCTCGTGAGATCTGCCTAATTGTGGATGAACTGGCAACTGTGGATAACCGTGAAAACGGCGACTCCCAAGCATCATTCGTAAAGCAGGACCAGGGGACTCCCCAGGAAGGTGGGTCACAAGGGATGCTACAAGGGCGCCCCGAAAGCGCATAAGGTCGTGCGCAGGTACCCGGTCAAAGCCATGGGCGGGGAGGCGTTGGACTCGGTCGAGGTGGATATGCGCTGGCTGGTGGGCGACGGGTGGTTCGCGGTGGCAGGCGACGACGGTCACTTGCCTCGGGCAAGGCGACCCGCCGTTTCCGGCGCCACGCCGAGGTCTTCGAGTACAGCGCCCATACCACCGCAGCCGGTGACGTCACCGTGTGGCGCGACGAAAGCCAGTGGTGCGTCGGCGAACCGAACCTGGACGCCGATCTCAGCGTCACTCTGGGGTTTACCGTTCGGGTAGAAGCCGAACACGGCGTGCCGCATCAGGACGCCGGATCGGTGTCGTTGATCAGCACCGGAACACTGCGCTGGTGCGGCCGACACCTGGGCGTCTACGCCGATCCCCGGCGGCTGCGGGTCAACATCGTGGTGTCCTGCGATGAGCCGTTCCCCGAAGAGTCGTGGATGGGGCGACCTGTGGTGATCGGCGGATGCGCGCTGCGCATCGTCGCAAACATCGAAAGGTGCCGGATTATCGACATCGCCCAGGACGGCGTGCAGGCGAACCGGCGCTGGCTGAAACCGCTCACCGCAGAGCGCGGGATCAACCTCGCTGTCTACGCCGAGGTCGTCACGGCAGGACCCGTGTCCATCGGCGACTCGGTCAGCCCTGGGAGGCTGCTGGACGCATCCCGGGCAGCAGAAAGCACACCAGCACCTTCACGAAGAGCAGGATCGGCAACCAGGCCAGCGCGGCTGGGATCGGCAGCCAGATCAGATTGACCAGCGACGCGGCGAGCGTCAGGCACAACGCAACGATGCGCTTGAGGTCAGTGCGGGCACCCTCGATAGCGGCGGCGGCGCCCAGCACCAGCGCCGTGTTGACGAGCGCCCATCGCCACCCCAGGTCGAACACTACGGCGACGGGCACCAGGTACAGCACCGCGTGCGCGATGACGAACCCGGTTCGGAAGCGGCGCGCATCCCGACCCGGGCGGTGATACCAGCGGCTTGCAGTGCCGGAGGAGATGGTGAAGATGCCGCCGACGAGGTCCCCGCCGGTCAGCGCCAGAACCAGGATCTGCACCGCGGACCATTGCGACCAGCCTCCGGTGTGCCGAATGTAGGCGATCAGCAAGGCGATCACCACAACGCCGCCGGCCACGCCCAACAGCGACTCGGCCCGGGTCCGTGCCGGACCGAAGAATGCGCGTGCCCACTGCGCCGTCATGACAGGGTGGGAGCGTCGAGGCGCAATTCGACCAGCGGCAGCGGCGTATTCGTCTCGGTCACTTCGGTTCCCAGCGTTTCTTCCAGCACAGCCTTGAATTGTGCCCATGAGCGGGGATGCCGATCGATGTAGACCGCCAGGGCGTCGTCGGCTTGTTGTTGGCTCAGCACCCGGGCGGTGGCGGGCGCCCGGAACTGTGAGCCGGCATAGACCCGTACCCGGGGGTTCGCGCGAATGTTGCGGAACCACTGCGCTTTTACGCCGAACCCGGATGCCACGATGTAGCGTTCCGGGGCGGGATGATCGATGACCTCCAGCACGACGTAGCGCGCCGCACCGGATTTGCGGCCGATGTGTTCGAGCATCAGCAGCCGTGGGCCCAGTAGCGGGCCCAGCCGGGACCGGTACAGCCAGATCGGTGCCCGCATCAGGCGCCGGGTCCGTAATAGCCTTGTGGCAACGGCGACGGCCGGGTGTGCAGTGGGCATGGTGTGTCTCCTTGTGACGGGTCAATCGGCGCCGGTCAGTCCCGCGCCGTAGATTGTGAATACTTCTGCGCCCCACCGTCGTGCCCCTTCGGCCGAGAGCGGGTCAACACCCAGCGCCGAAGTCAGGTGGTCCCGAAGCATCAGTACGGCAAGGTCATTGGTCAACAGCAACGCCGCTCGCACCGCCGGATCCGGGCCGGCGCTGGCGACTCCCGACGCGACCATCACATCCAGGGCGCGTTTGCTGATGTCATAGAGGCGTCCGAACAGCGCCGAACCCAGCGCGCTGTTGGTGATCAGGGCGCGGGTCAGATACGACGGGATCGGGGAATCCGGCGGCAGCTGCGCGGCGAGCCCGTCCAGCAGGCCCGGCAATGCTGCCTGGCCCAGGCCGGCGGCGCCGGCGGCCTCGGTGATGCCGCCCAGCAGGGTTTCCAGAGTCGCGACGACGTGCCCGTCGACAGCGTCGATCAGCCCGTCTTTGGAGCCGTAGTGCCGCACCAGCAACGCGGGGGAGACGCCTGCTGCGGTTGCGATATCACGCATCGTGACCCCGTCGGGCCCGTGTTCGGCGAACAAGCGCAGCGCTTCATCGCGGATTCGGGCTCGCGCGGTCCGATCATCGGACACGGGTGAATGCACGTTTACTATTGTAAACGTTTGTTTAGTCGAGCGGTAGGGTCGGCACAGTGAGATTGCGCTCAGGGTTGCGCGCACCGCGCAGCCACCGCCGCCAGCGCAATCTGACGGGGCGCAGGGGCGCGGAAACGCCAGAACGGGTTCAGTGCGTGACGGCGGGCTCGGGCGTCGATTCGGCCTCCGTCGCACGGTGGTGCCGGCGGTGGCTACGCGCCTCGTAGACCAAAAGCGCCACCCCGACAGCCGCCGTCGCCAAGGACACCACAAACAGCAGCGGGCTGACATCACCGGTCAGCGCATTGCCGAGCACCACCACCGCCGCGGTGCCGGGCAGCAGGCCGATCAGGGTTGCCAGGGTGTAGGGCAGCACCCGCACGGCCGACGCGCCGGCCGCATAGTTGATCACCGAGAAGGGCACCGCCGGGATCAGCCGCAGCGACACCACCGCCGGCCAGCCGCGCTGGCGCAACCGCGCATCCAACGAGTCGACCCGTGGGTGGCGCAGCAACCGGCCCATCTGCCAGCCGGCAGCGCGCACCAGCCACAGCGCCACCACGGCGCTCAGTGTGCTGGCGACCACCGCGATGAGAATCCCGAGCAGCGGCCCGAACAACAGCCCGGCCGCCAGGGTGAACACGGTGCGGGGGAACGGGAACACGGTCATCACGATGTGCGCGGCCAGGAATGCCAGCGGAAACCACGGCCCGACCGAGGCGGCCCAGTCACGCACCTGGACCGCGTTCGGCACCGGCACCAGCAACGCCACCGCGGCCACCACCGCGATCCCGAACACCGTCATCACGACCCGCCACCGGGGCAGTTGACGCGCCGTCGCCAGCACGGCAGCCCACACGCCGCGCAGCGCCTGGCTGGTCTTGGAGGTGGCCGTCACGCTGTCTAAGACTACGGGCCGACGGTGAACTCTTCACGTCACGCGCGTGGAGTTTTCCCACTGCGTGGACCTCCGCCCGGCCCCCCGATCGGCATCATTTAGCCTGGTTAACAGCAGTCGGGTAGCGATCGAGCCGCTACTCACGAGTAACCACAGGAGCCGCTGGTGTCAGTCGACGTCACCGCCGAACGAGACCAGGCCCGCGCCCGTTGGCGCCGTGCGGTGGCCGGGGTTCTGGCGAAAAGCTCACGCCGCGACGCCGCCGAACTCGGTGACGAGCCGGAGCGTCTGCTGGAGACGGCGACCGACGAAGGCTTCGCGGTCCGCGCGCTCTACACCGCATTCGACGCGGTGCCCGAGCCGCCGCTGCCGGGCGCCTGGCCCTTCCAGCGCGGTGCGGACGCGACGCGCGATGTCAATACCGGCTGGAAGGTGGCCGAGGCGTTCCCCGCCGACAGCACGGGGTCGGTCACCGAAACCAACGGGGCGCTGTTGGCCGCCCTGACCGAAGGGGCCAGCGCGCTGGCGCTGCGAATCGGGCAGGACGCGGTGGCCCCCGCCGACCTGGACGCGCTGTTCGACGGTGTCTACCTGGAACTGGTCCCGGTCGTCTTTGAATACTCCGGTGATGCGGACCTGACCGGTGTCGCCGACGCCGTACTCGCGCTGGCGGACAAGCTGGAGGCCAACGCGCGGCAGACACTGTCGGTGGACCTGGGTGCCGACCCGCTGACCGCACCGCTGAGCGGACGCCCGGCGCCCTCACTCGACGATGTGCGCGGGGTGGCATCACGGCTCGCGGGCCACCCGGGCGGGTTGCGGACCATCACCATCGACGGCCCGGCATTCCACAATCAGGGCGCCAACGCGGCATGGGAGCTGGCCGGCAGCCTGGCGGCCGCGGTCGCCTATCTGCGCCTGCTCGACGGATCGGTGCCGGTTGCGGATGCCGTGCGGCAGATCAGTTTTCGCTTCGCCGCCGACGACGACCAGTTCATGACCATCGCCAAGATGCGGGCCGCGCGCCAGCTCTGGGCACGGGTGGCCGAGGTGGTCGGCGCCGCTGACCAGGGTGCGGCCGTCATCCACGCGCAGACCTCGATGCCGATGATGACCCAGCGTGATCCCTGGGTGAACATGCTGCGCACCACGCTGGCCGCATTCGGCGCCGGCGTCGGTGGCGCCGACACCGTGCTGGTGCGGCCGTTCGACGCCGCCATCCCGGGCGGCCTGCCGGATACCTCGACCAGCTTCACGCGGCGCATCGCCCGCAACACGCAGCTGCTGCTGCTGGAGGAATCGCACCTGGGCCAGGTACTGGACCCGGCCGGCGGATCGTGGTTCGTGGAGGATCTGACCGCCGAGCTGGCCCGGCAGGCCTGGCAGCACTTCCAGGCTGCCGAGGAGCGCGCCGCCCAGGGCGGATACCCGGCCGCACTGGACTACATCGTCGAGCAGATCACCGCGGTCGGTGCGCAGCGCAGCGCCGACATCGCGCACCGGCGCAAGGCCATCACCGGCGTCAACGAGTTCCCCAACCTGGACGAGCCGGCGCTGCCGACGGCCGGCGCAGACACCGTCGTGCAGCGCTACGCGGCCGGTTTCGAAGCGTTGCGGGACCGCTCGGATGCCTTGCTGCAACGCACCGGCGCACGCCCGACGGTGTTGCTGCTGCCGTTGGGGCCGCTGGCTGAGCACAACATCCGGACCACATTCGCGGCGAATCTGCTGGCGTCCGGGGGGATCCAAACGATCAATCCGGGCACCGTCGATGCCACAACGGTGGCTCAGGTGATCGCCGACTCCGGCTCACCCGGCATCGCCGTCATCTGCGGCACCGACGCCCGTTACGGCGAGGAGGTTGCCGGTGTCGTCGCGGCGGCCCGCTCCGCCGCGGTCGACCACATCTGCCTGGCCGGTCCGGAGAAAGCGGTCGCCGAAGCCGATGCCAAACCCGACGCCTACCTGACCGCGAAGATCAACGCAGTCGAAGCCCTGTCAAATCTGCTCACCCGATTGGGGGCCTGATCGCAATGACCGTGAGTGACGTTGCCGGCCAACCTGTTGCCGGCGCCACCGACGCCGTTCCCAACTTCGCCGGTGTCGCGTTGGCCAGTGACCGCGCCCCGCAGCCGGCCACCCCGGCGGCCGTCGACGGGCATGTCGCCGCCGCGGCAGCCGCCCACGGCTACACGCCCGAGCAACTGGAGTGGCACACCCCGGAAGGCATCGCCGTCAAGCCGGTGTACGTCGCCGCCGACCGCGACGCCGCGGTGGCCGACGGCTACCCGCTGGACAGTTTTCCCGGTGAGCCGCCGTTCATCCGCGGGCCCTACCCGACGATGTACGTCAACCAGCCGTGGACGATCCGTCAGTACGCCGGCTTCTCCACCGCCGCGGACTCCAACGCGTTCTATCGACGCAACCTGGCCGCCGGGCAGAAGGGCTTGTCGGTGGCGTTCGACCTGGCCACCCACCGCGGCTACGACTCGGATCATCCCCGGGTGCAGGGCGACGTGGGCATGGCGGGCGTGGCAATCGATTCCATCCTGGACATGCGCCAGCTGTTCGACGGTATCGACCTGAGCGCGGTCAGCGTGTCGATGACCATGAACGGTGCGGTGCTTCCGATCCTGGCGTTGTACGTGGTGGCCGCCGAGGAGCAGGGGGTGCCGCCGGAGAAGCTGGCCGGCACCATCCAGAACGACATCCTCAAAGAGTTCATGGTGCGCAACACCTACATCTATCCGCCGAAGCCGTCGATGCGGATCATCTCCGACATCTTCGCCTACACCAGCGCCAAGATGCCGAAGTTCAACTCCATTTCGATCTCCGGGTACCACATCCAAGAGGCCGGTGCCACTGCGGATCTGGAGCTGGCCTACACCCTGGCCGACGGGGTGGACTACATCAAGGCGGGCCTGGACGCCGGTCTGGACATCGACAAGTTCGCCCCGCGGCTGTCGTTCTTCTGGGGCATCGGGATGAACTTCTTCATGGAGGTCGCCAAGCTGCGCGCCGGCCGGCTGCTGTGGAGCGAACTGGTCGGTGAGTTCAGCCCCAAGAGCGCGAAATCCCTTTCATTGCGCACCCATTCGCAGACCTCCGGCTGGTCGCTGACCGCCCAGGACGTCTACAACAACGTGGCCCGCACCTGCATCGAGGCGATGGCCGCCACCCAGGGCCACACCCAGTCGCTGCACACCAACGCCCTGGACGAGGCGCTGGCGCTGCCGACCGACTTCTCGGCCCGCATCGCCCGCAACACCCAGCTGCTGCTGCAGCAGGAATCGGGCACCACCCGCCCGATCGACCCGTGGGGCGGCTCCTACTACGTGGAGTGGCTGACCCACCAGCTGGCCCAGCGCGCCCGCGCCCACATCGCCGAGGTGGCCGAGCACGGCGGCATGGCGCAGGCCATCAGCGACGGCATCCCCAAGCTGCGCATCGAGGAGGCCGCCGCGCGCACCCAGGCCCGCATCGACTCGGGGCGGCAGCCGCTGATCGGCGTCAACAAGTACCAGGTCGCCGAGGACCAACAGATCGAGGTGCTCAAGGTCGAGAACAGCCGGGTGCGCGCCGAACAGCTGGCCAAACTCGAGCAGCTGCGCACCGAGCGCGATGAGCAGGCCTGCCGGGCGGCGCTGGCCGAGCTGACCCGGGCCGCGGCCGCCACCGGCCCGGCGGGGGAGGACGGGCTGGGCAACAACCTGATGGCGCTGGCGATCGACGCCGCCCGGGCCAAGGCCACCCTCGGGGAGATCTCCGACGCGCTGGAGAAGGTGTACGGGCGGCATCAGGCCGAGATCCGTACTATCGCCGGCGTGTACCGCGATGAGGTCGGGCAAGGCAGCAATATCGCCGGCGTCACCGCGCTGGTGGACAAGTTCGCCGAAGCCGACGGCCGCCGGCCTCGGATCCTGGTCGCCAAGATGGGCCAGGACGGCCATGACCGCGGCCAGAAGGTGATCGCCACCGCGTTCGCTGACATCGGCTTCGACGTCGACGTCGGCTCGCTGTTCTCCACCCCCGACGAGGTGGCGCGGCAGGCCGCCGACAACGACGTCCACGTGGTCGGGGTCTCCTCGCTGGCCGCCGGACACCTGACCCTGGTGCCCGCGCTGCGCGACGCGCTGGCCGAGGTCAACCGGCCCGACATCATGATCGTGGTGGGCGGGGTGATCCCGCCCGGCGATTTCGACGAGTTGTACGCCGCCGGGGCCACCGCGATCTTCCCGCCCGGCACGGTGATCGCCGACGCCGCCACCGGCCTACTGGAAAAACTCGCCGACCGGCTCGGCTACCAGCTGTCGTAGATGGCGCCCGCCGACGACACCATCTCAGCCCTGGCGGACGGCATCCGCCGCGGCGATCGCTCAGTGCTGCCACGGGCGATCACGCTGGTCGAGTCCACCCGCGCCGACCACCGGGAGCAGGCCCAGCAGCTGCTGCTGGAGTTGGGTCCGCGGGCCGGCAGCGCCCACCACGTGGGCATCACCGGGGTGCCCGGGGTGGGCAAGTCGACCACCATCGAAGCGCTGGGCATGCACCTGATCGAGCAGGGCCACCGGGTGGCGGTGCTGGCCGTCGACCCGTCGTCGACCCGTACCGGCGGATCGATCCTGGGGGACAAGACCCGGATGCCGCGGCTGGCCGCACATCCCGACGCCTACATCCGGCCGTCGCCGACATCGGGAACTCTCGGCGGGGTGGCCCGGGCCACCCGCGAGACCATCGTGCTGCTGGAGGGCGCCGGGTTCGACATCATCCTGGTCGAAACCGTCGGCGTCGGGCAGTCCGAGGTGACGGTCGCCCAGATGGTGGACACCTTTGTGTTTCTGACCCTGGCCCGCACCGGCGACCAGTTGCAGGGCATCAAAAAGGGGGTCCTGGAACTCGCCGATGTGGTCGTGGTCAACAAGGCCGATGGCGATCATCTTCCCGAGGCCCGCTCGGCGGCACGTGAACTCGCCGGCGCGATCCGGCTGATCTATCCGCGCGAAACGCTGTGGCGGCCGCCGGTGCTGACGATGAGTGCGTTGGAGGGAACCGGGCTGGCCGAGCTGTGGGACACCGTCGAGCAGCATCGCCGGGTGCTGACCGAGGCCGGCGAGTTCGATGCGCGCCGGCGCGCCCAGCAGGTCGACTGGACGTGGCAGATGGTGCGCGACGCCGTGCTGGACCGGGTGCTGTCGCATCCGGCGGTGCGTCAGGTTCGGGCAGATGTGGAACGCAAAGTCACCGCCGGTGAAATCACGCCGGCGCTGGCCGCACAGCAAATTCTGCAGGCCTGCGAGGATTAACAGTTAGATAACGTCAGTTTCGTTTGCCCATCCGACGCCGGTAGATTGCGTTATATGGGGCAACGGAGCCTTCGAAACAGCCTGAGCGCTGACCAGATGACACTTCCAGACGGCGTGCACGGGGTCGCTGACGCGCACTTTGCGTGCGCGGTACGCGCCTTCGCCGCCATGTTCCCGGGCCGGCGGTTCGGCGGCGGTGCCCTGGCCGTCTACCTCGACGGCGAGCCCGTCGTCGATGTGTGGACCGGATGGTCGGATCGGCAGGGCCGGCTGCCCTGGTCAGCAGACACCGCACCGATGGTGTTCTCGACGACCAAGGGCATCGCCTCCACCGTCATCCACCGGCTGGTCGACCGGGGTCTCATCGACTACGACGCGCCGGTCGCGCAGTACTGGCCGGACTTCGCTGCCAACGGCAAATCGGCGATCACCGTCCGCCAGCTGCTGGGGCATCGTGCCGGGTTGACCCACCTGCACGGCGTCAGCATGGCGGACTTGCTGGATCACCAGGCGATGGAAGCGCGACTGGCCGCTGCCCGGCCCGGTCCGGAGCTCGGCAAACCCGCCTACCACGCGCTGACCTACGGCTGGCTGGTGTCCGGACTGGCCCGCGCCGTCACCGGAACCGGCATGCGTGACCTGATCCGCACCGAGGTCGCCGAACCGCTGAACACCGACGGCCTGCATCTGGGGCGGCCACCGGCCGGGTCACCGACCAGAGCGGCCGAGATCATCATGCCGCAACGCGCGCGGGTCAACCCCGTGATCGACTTCGTGGCGCCCAAGGCCGCCGCGCTGCTGCCGTACGGCGGATTCGGTGCCTTCTACTTCCCCGGGGTGATGGGCACCGTCCGCGGCGATATCCCCTTCCTGGACACCGAGGCCGCTGCGGTCAACGGGGTGGCCACCGCCCGGGCACTGGCCCGGTTGTACGGCACGCTCGCCAACGGTGGCCAGGTCGAGGGGACCCGGTTCCTGTCCCGGAAGCTGGTGGACGGGCTGACCGGCCCGCACCGCCTGGAATGGGACCGCAGCATCCTGGTCCCGCTGGCCTTCCACCTGGGCTATCACGCCGTCCCATTCGGCCGGGTGTTACCCGGGTTCGGTCACGTCGGGCTGGGCGGCTCGCTGGGCTGGGCCGACCCGTCCTCCGGATTGGCCTTCGGGTTCGTGCACAACCGGCTGCTGACCCCGTTCGTGGTGCCCGACCACGCCGGGTTCGTCGGAACCGCCGCCCTGATCCGCCAGGGCGCGGTGCGTGCCCGTCGGGACGGCTACGCGGCGGTCCCGGACTGCGGGGCGCCGTATCCCGAGCCGGGCGAGGCCACCGGCTAGGGTAGCCGGGTGGCCGACGCTGTTCCGAAGCTCTACATCTTTCCGCACGCGGGCGGATCCCCGCAGTACTACGTGCCGTTCTCCAAGGAGTTCACCACCGACGTCAAACGCGTCGCGGTGCAGTACCCGGGCAAGGGCGGCAACCATGATCTGGGCGCGTTCACCGGCATTCCCGACCTCGCCGACGGGGTCTGCAAGATGGTGCCGCCCCAGGCCGTTCCGGACGGGCCGATCGCCTTCTTCGGCCACAGCATGGGCGGCCTGGTCGCGTTCGAGGTGGCGCGGCGATTCGAGGAAGCCGGAAATCCGATCGCGGCGCTGTTCGTGTCCGCGTCTGCCGCACCCGGCCGGGTGGGCTACGAGTACATCCCGGAATCAGACCGTGGCCTGCTCAACGCGGTCAGCGAGATGACCGGGGTGAACCCCGAATTCTTAGAGAACGAGGAGTTCGCGTCCCGGATTCTGCCGACGCTGCGCGGCTTCAAGGCGATCACCCACTACGACTGCCCGCCCGACGCGACGGTGTCCTGCCCGATCTTCGCCTTCTACGGTGACGACGACGACGTCGCCACTCCCGAGAAGGTGGCACCCTGGTCGGAGCGCACCACGGCCGAATTCAGCGCCCGGATGTTCCCCGGCCATCACTTCTATCTCAACGACCATCTACCGGAATTGGTCGCCGAGATTGAGAGCAAGATCACCGCGTATTGCCGGCCGTAGGTCCGCGGACCAGCCATTTTGTTGTGGTATTTCTGAATGAACGCTGAAAGAACTATCCGGTGTGGCTGTGGTGACGTAATATGCCCCTTGGTAACAATGGGGTATCGGAGGGGATACCGTCGAACAGGGGTTTGTACGTCGCCCGTGTTAGCCTGCGCGGGTACGAACAACCTGGGATGACGGGGTCCGAGGGGTTGAGGTTTTTCTCACGATTCCAGGAGGGGTGTCGCGTTGTCGACGATCGTATCTTCCATCCCGGCTGCACTAGCCGCACGAGTAGCGGAGCACGGCGATGAGCCTGCTTACACCTTTATCGACTACGAGGTGGACCCCGCCGGCTACTCGGAGACACTGACCTGGACCCAGGTCCAGCATCGTGCCCAGGTAATCGCCAACGAGGTCGCCGGCTGCGGCGCACCCGGCGACCGGGTCGCGATCCTGGCGCCCCAAGGAATGGAGTACGTCCTCGGGTTCCTGGGCGCGATCGCGGCCGGCTTCATCGCGGTTCCGCTGCCCGTGCCGTTGTTCGGCCGCCACGACGAGCGTGTCTCCGGCGCCCTGAAGGACTGCGCCCCTGTTGCCATCCTGACCACCTCGGCGGTCGTCGACGACGTGCTGTCGACCGTAGGTGCCCTGCAGGGTCCGCCGCCCGCGGTGATCGAGATCGACGCGATCGACCTCGACGCCCCGGTGGACTACCTGCCGGAGTCGCAGACCAAGACGGCGCTGCTGCAGTACACCTCGGGCTCGACCAGCATCCCCAAGGGCGTGGTGGTCACCCACCAGAACATCCTGGTGAACGTCGAGCAGGTGCTGGCGGACTACTTCTCCGACAGTGGTGCTGTGCCGCCACCCGGCACCACCCTGGTGTCGTGGCTGCCCTTCTACCACGACATGGGCCTGCTGCTGGGCATCGTCGGTGCGATCACCCTGGACCTTCCAGCGGTGCTGATGAGCCCGATGGCGTTCCTGCAGAAGCCGGCCCGGTGGGTTCAGCAGCTGGCCAGCTACCCGAACACCTTCACCGCGGCGCCGAACTTCGCGTTCGAGCTGGCCGCACGCCGCACCTCCGACGACGACATGGCCGGGCTGGATCTGGCCCGCGTCCACACGATCCTGTCCGGTAGCGAGCGGATTCACGCCGCGACCATCCGGCGGTTCAGCGAGCGGTTCGCCAAGTTCAACCTGCCGGCCAACGCGGTCGCGCCGTCCTACGGGCTGGCCGAAGCCATGGTGTACGCCGGCTCGGCGCCCCGCTCGCAGCGGCCCACCGTGGTCCGGTTCGACTACGAGAAGCTGGCGGCCGGCCACGCCTGCCCCAGCGAAACCGGTTCCGAGCTGGTCAGCATCGGTGAGCCGCGGGCCATCATGACCCGGATCATCGACCCCGAGACCGGCACCGAGAACCCGGCCGGCAAGGTTGGCGAGGTCTGGCTGCACGGCGGCAACATCTCCAGTGGTTACTGGCGCAAGCCGCAACTGACCGAGCAGACCTTCGGCGGGCGCATCGTCAACCCCTCGCCGGGTACCCCGCAGGGACCGTGGCTGCGAACCGGTGACCTGGGTGTGATCACCGACGGCGAGTTCTACATCGTCGGCCGGATCAAGGACCTGCTCATCGTTGATGGGCGCAACCACTACCCCGATGACATCGAGGCGACCATCCAGGAGATTTCCGGGGGGCGCTCGGTGGCCATCTCGGTGCAGGGCGAGCAGCGAGAAGAGCTGGTCGTCATCGTCGAGCACAAGCAGAAGGGTGGCTCGGACGCGGAGATCCGGGACCGGATGCACGCGGTCCGGCGCGACGTGACGGCGGCGATCTCGAAGACGCACTGCGTCCGGGTCGGCGACTTCGTGCTGGTGGACCCCGGCGCCATCCCGATCACCACCAGCGGCAAGGTCCGCCGGTCCTCCTGTGCCGAGCTCTACCAGCAGGACGCATTCAGCCGCCTGGACGGAGCACGGCGCGACGAGGTCGACGCGCTGAGCTAGTTGTGGTGGCTTAGCTGGTTGGTGTCTGCGAGACCTGACACCGGGAAGTATGGGTATGTCAGTTATCGCATCGTGCCCATCTGCGTCCCGTCGGCGACGCCCCCGGGCGGCGCATGTGCAGCGTCACCCAGCATGATGTATGGGGACGTCGACGGACTGCGGAGGCAACTTTTGGAAAGGCTTGGTTGAGCACCCTATGACGCCTGGGACTCCTGGGACTGCTACGCCGCCGGATCGTCGGGCGATCGTCGCAGAGGCGTTACGCAAGATCGATGACTTGACGGCCCGGTTGGCGGTCGCCGAGAAGGGCGACACCGAGCCGATCGCCGTGGTCGGGATGGGTTGTCGGCTCCCCGGAGGAGTCAACGGCACCCAGCAGTACTGGGAGGCGCTGCTGGACGGTGTCGACGGAGTGGTGCGGGTGCCGGCGGGCCGCTGGGACGCCGACGCGTTCTTTTCCGAGGACCGCACCCGCCCCGGCACGATCTGCAGTCGTGAAGGCGGCTTCCTGACGTCGTGGGAGCCCGACCAGTTCGATGCCGCGTTCTTCGGGCTCTCACCGCGTGAGGCCGACGCGATGGATCCCCAGCAGCGGTTGCTGCTCGAGGTGGCGTGGGAAGCACTCGAGGACGCCGGCATCACCGCCCAGACGATCCGCGGCACCCAGACCGGTGTTTTCGTCGGTCTGACCACCTACGACTACTCGTTGATCGCCGCGCAATTGCCGCCGCAGGCCGTCGACCCGTACCTGCCGTTCGGCAACGGCAAGAACTTCGCCGCCGGCCGGCTGTCGTATTTCCTGGGGGTGCACGGCCCGGCCGTCTCCCTCGACACCGCCTGCTCGTCGTCGCTGGTCACCATCCATCTGGCCTGTCAGAGCCTGCGCCGCCGGGAGACCGATCAGGCGCTGGCCGCCGGCGTCAACCTGATGTTGAGCCCGGAGAACAGCATCGCCACCTCCGCGTGGGGCATGCTGGCGCCGGACGGCCGCTGCAAGACCTTCGATGCCGCTGCGGACGGGTATGTGCGCAGCGAGGGCGCCGGGGTCGTGGTGCTCAAGCGGCTGTCGGACGCGGTGCGCGACGGCGACCGGGTGCTGGCCGTGGTGCGGGGTTCGGCGGTCAACCAGGACGGGCCGAGCAGCGGACAGACGGTACCCAGCGGGCCCGCGCAGCAGGCGGTGTTGCGTTCGGCGCTGGCCGCCGCGCGGCTGGAGCCCGGCGACATCGACTACATCGAGGCGCACGGCACCGGGACCGCGCTGGGTGACCCGATCGAGCTGGATGCGCTGAGCGCGGTGTTCGGCGCGCGGGCCGGGTCGGCGCCGCTGGTGTTGGGGTCGGTGAAGACCAACCTGGGGCACCTGGAGTCCGCGGCCGGGGTGGCCGGCTTCATCAAGACCGTGCTGAGCGTTCAGCACGGCTACATTCCGCGACATCTGCATTTCTCGGCGCTGACGCCCAACGCCAGCGCGGCGGCGTCGCGGTTCACCATCGCCGCCCAGGGCATGGACTGGCCGGCGGTGGACCGGGCCCGGCGTGCCGGGGTGTCCTCGTTCGGGGTCAGCGGCACCAACGCGCACGTGGTGGTCGAGCAGGCCCCGGCCACCGAAGCGGCCTCGCGCGAGCCGGAACCCCCGGTCAGCACCCTGGTGGTCTCCGGCAAGTCGCCGGCGCGGATCGCCGCCACCGCCGGGGTGCTGGCGGAGTGGATGGCCGGCCCGGGTGCGCAGGTGCCGCTGGCCGATGTGGCGCACACCGTCAACCACCACCGGACCCGGCACAAGCAGTTCGCCACCGTTTGTGTGCGCGACCGGGAGCAGGCGATCGCCGGGCTGCGGGCTTTGGCGGCCGGAGACTCCGCCCCGGGCGTGGTCGCTCCGCATGAGGGTCTGTGCGGAACGGGCACGGTGTTCGTCTACTCCGGGCAGGGTTCGCACTGGGCCGGAATGGGCCGGCGGCTGCTGGCCGAGGAATCGGTCTTCGCGGCCGCGATCGACGAGCTGGAACCGGTTTTCGTCGAACAGGTGGGCTTTTCGCTGCGTCAGGTGATCGCCGAGGGCGCATCGGTCGCCGGTGATGCGCAGGTGCAGCCGGTGATGATGGGTCTGCAGCTGGCGCTCACCGAGTTGTGGCGCTCCAACGGGGTGGAACCCGACGCGGTGATCGGCCATTCGATGGGGGAGGTCACCGCGGCGGTGGTGACCGGGGCACTCACGGTGCCCGAGGGGCTGAAGGTCATCGCGATCCGCTCGACGCTGATGGGCCGGCTGGCCGGTCAGGGTGCGGTGGCGCTGCTCGAACTGGATGCGACGGCCACCGAGGAACTGCTCGCCGAGCACCCGCAGGTGAGTATCGCCGGCTACGTCTCGCCGCGGCAGACGGTGGTCGCCGGACCGGTGGCCGCGGTGGAGACCGTCCTGGCGACCGTCACCGCCCAGGAGCGGTTCGCGCGCCGGGTCAACATGGAAGTCGCCTCGCACACCGCGCTGATGGACCCGATCCTGCCTGAATTGCGTTCCGCGCTGACCGGGCTGACTCCGAAAAAGCCTGCCATCCCGTTCATTTCAACCGTCACACCGGATGGCAGTGCCACCTTCGACGCCGACTATTGGGTCGCCAACGTGCGTCAGCCGGCACGGCTGAGCCAGGCCATCACCGTGGCCGCCGCCGATCACGCCACCTTCGTCGAGATCAGCGCCCACCCGATCCTGTCCCACGCCGTCAGCGAGACGCTGGAAGAGTCCCACCACCACAGCATCGGCACGCTGTGGCGCGACGGCGACGACACGCTCGGCTTCCACACCAACCTCAACAGTGCCCACACCATCGCGCCGCCGGACACGCCGCACCCGGCCGAGCCGCACCCGGTGCTGCCGAGCACCCCGTGGCAGCACACCCGGCACTGGATCGCAATCGAAAACGCGCTCCAGGCAGCCGAAGCCGCGCCCCGGCCCGGAACGCTGCTGGGCGCGCACATCGCGGTCGCCGGCACGCCCCCGACCCAGCTGTGGCAAGCACGGCTCGCGCCCGACGTGACCCCGTACCCGGGATCGCACCGGCACCGCGGTGTGGAATTGATCCCGGCATCGGTTCTGCTGCAGACCCTGATCACCGCCGCCGAATCGGGCGAATCAGCCCTGGCCGACATCCGATTCGAGCATCCGATCGTCGTCGACCGACCGCGAGTGGTCCAGGTGGTCGCCGACGGTGACCAGGTCACCATCTCGTCGCGTCCCGCCGACGCCACCCGCTGGGTCCGCCACGTCAGCGGCCGGATCACCGACCGCGCCGACGTGGCCGCCGGTGAACCAGCCGACGGCGACGGCGAGGCGACCGACTTCACCGATGAGTCCGTCACGTCGCTGTGGCGTGAATGGGGCAGTGAGGGAAGGCCGTTCGGCTGGGCGATCAGTTCCTGCCGGTCCGACCGCGGCGTGCTGCACGCCGACGTCCGCCTTACCGAGGCGACGGCCGAAAACTCGACGGTCGCGCTGCTCGACGCCGCCGCGCACATCGCCCGACTGCTGGACAGCGCCAACCCGCAGCTGATGGTGCCCACCGGCCTGGCCGCAATGACCATGGCCAGCGCCGAACTCACCGACGGTCACGGCAGCATCGAGGTGCGCCGACGCGGTGGCGGCCACGATGAACTGATCGTCGATATCACGGTGACCGCGCCCGACGGAACCACCTGCGTCGACATCCGTTCACTGCGCTACGCGGCGGTGGACGCCGCCGTCGACGACGACCCGCGGACCATCGCGCAGGTGATCGACTGGCAGCCGTGGCACGAGCACACCGAGCAGCCCGCCCACACCCCGTGCACCGTGGCGGTGGTCGGACACCGCGACGGCGCCCGCATCCTGGCGGAGCCCCTGGCCGCCGCCGGGCATTCGCCCGCCGACCCCACCGACGCGGACTGTGTGCTCTACTTCGCCGATCCTGGGCCGGACACCGAGGCCGAGTCGGACTTGGAGTGCGCGGCCCGGCTGACGACCGGCGTCGCCGAACTGGTCCGGCAACTCGCGCGCCGCGAAGACAACCCGCCTCGGCTGTGGCTGATCACCCGCGGTGTCCGCGAAGCCGCCTCCGCCGAGGCCGTGCGTCAGAGCGGGCTGTGGGGACTGGCCGGGGTGATCCGGGCCGAGCAACCCGAACTGTGCGGCGGGCTGATCGACCTGCCGGCCGACGGTGATCTCACCGACAGCATCCGGGCGCTCTCGGCGGTGCTGCGGACTCCCGCCAAATCCATTCTGGCGCTGCGTGACGGCGAGTTCAGCGTCCCCGCGCTGGCGCCGCTTCCCGGTGAACCGGTACGCCAAACCCTGCGCTGCCGTCCCGATGCCACCTACCTGATCACCGGCGGGCTGGGGGCGCTGGGCCTGCTGATGGCGGGATGGCTCGCCGACCGGGGCGCCCGCCGGCTGGTGCTGGCCGGTCGGACCGCGCTGCCGCCGCGTCGCGACTGGGACGATCCGGGCCACGGCGCCGACCTCCGCGGCAAAATCGCGGCTGTCCGGGCGTTGGAGGGCCGCGGTGTGTCCGTGGATGCGGTGGCCGTCGATATCGGATCGCGCGACGCGGTGCGAGCACTGCTGGCCAAACGCGACGCCGATGGGGCCCCGCCGGTCCGCGGTGTCATTCACGCCGCCGGGATCACCGAAGCGCAGCTGGTGACCGAGCTGGCCGATGACCGGCTGCGCGCGACCCTGTGGCCCAAGGTCGCCGGTGCGCAGGTGCTGCACCAGGAGTTCCCGCCGGGCAGCATCGACTTCTTCTTCCTGACCGCCGCGGCGGGCGCGGTATTCGGTGTGCCGGGGCAGGCCGCCTACGCGTCGGCGAACGCCTACCTGGACGGGCTGGGCCGGGCCCGCCACGCGCAGGGCTGCCACACCGTCAGCCTGGACTGGGTGGCGTGGAAGGGTCTGGGGTTCGGCGCGGACGCCCAGGTGGCGGTGGCCGAACTGGAGCGGATGGGTTCGCGGCCGATCCTGCCGGCAGAGGCGTTTTCGGCCTGGGAGCACCTGGATCGCTACGACGTCGGTCAGGCGGTGATGGCACCCGTGCCGGCTGCGGGCGGAGTCGCGCAGGATGCGGAACCAGCGGCACCGGCACGGGATTGGTCACAGTTGTCGGCGGACACCGTACGCAGTGAGCTGGAAGCCGGGCTGCGCGCCATCCTGGCCCATGAACTTCGGATGCCAGAAGCCGATCTCGAGCTGGACCGGCCGTTCGCTGAACTGGGCCTGAACTCGGTGATGGCGATGACGGTGCGTCGCGAGACGGAACACCTCGTCGGCATCGAGTTGTCGGCGACGATGCTGTGGAATCACCCGACGATCACGGCACTGGCCGCGCATCTCGCCAAAAAGGTTTCACCACAAGATGATTCAGTCGAGGGCGTAGACATGCTGGCGGAATCAGACGACAGCGTGCTGGACGACCTGTTCGACAGCGTGGAATCGGCTCCGGCCGGATTGGACGGTATCTGATGAGACTAAAGAGATTGGCTTGGCGAGCATGACGGAGTCGTTCGACGAGGTGGCCCTGCGGAACTGGCTGGCCGACTACCTGGTCACCACCATCGGCTGCAGTCCCGACGCGATCGACTTCAACGCATCGCTGAACGACCACGGCGTCGGCTCGCGCGACTCGGTGGTGCTCTCCGGTGAACTGTCCGAACTGCTGCATCGGCCGGTCTCGCCGGTCGAGCTCTGGCAGCATCCCTCACTCGACGACCTGGCCAAGTTCCTCACCGGGGCGGCCCCCGAAGCCGCCGAGGGCACTGTCGAACCGGAGGCGAACCGGGGCAGCCTGGACGAGCCGATCGCGGTGATCGGCATCGGCTGCCGGTTCCCCGGCGACATCTTCGGGCCCGAGTCGTACTGGCAATTCCTGTCCGAGGGCCGCAACGCGGTGGGGGAGGTGCCCCCGGAGCGGTGGGCACCGTTCGACGACGGCTCCCCGGAAGTGGCGGCGATTCTGGCCACCACCACCCGGTCGGGATCGTTCCTGGCCGAGGCCGACGCCTTTGACGCCGAGTTCTTCGACATCTCCAGCCGGGAAGCCGTCAAGATGGACCCGCAGCAGCGACTGCTGCTCGAGGTCGCCTGGGAGGCGTTGGAGCACGCCGGGATTCCGCCTACGTCACTGCGCCGCTCGCAGACCGGGGTGTTCGCCGGGGCCTGCTACTCCGACTACGGCTATCTGGCGGCCCTGGACCTGTCCGGCGTCGACGCGTGGAGCAATCCCGGTGGCGCACTGAGCATCATCGCCAACCGGCTGTCCTACTTCCTGGACCTGCGCGGACCCTCGGTCACAGTGGACACCGCGTGTTCGTCGTCGCTGGTCGCCGTGCATCTGGCCTGCCAGAGCCTGCGGACCGGGGACACCGACCTGGCGCTGGCCGCCGGTGTGAACCTGCTGCTGGCACCCGGGGTATTCCGGGCGTTCGACTCCACCGGCGCGTTGTCGGCGACCGGGGCCTGCCACAGCTTCGACGCGGCCGCCGACGGGTTCGTCCGCGGCGAGGGCTGCGGCGTGGTGGTGCTCAAGCGACTCTCCGACGCGCTGCGCGACGGGGATCGGCCGCTGGCGGTCGTGCGGGGCTCGGCGGTCAACCAGGACGGCCGGTCCAACGGCATGCTCGCTCCCAACCCCGCCGCCCAGATGGCGGTGCTGCGCGCCGCGTACGCCGGCGCCGGGGTCACGCCGCGCGAGGTGGACTACGTCGAAACCCACGGGACCGGAACCCTGCTGGGCGACCCGATCGAGGCGCGGGCGCTCGGCACGGTGCTGGGACGGGGACGCCCGCAGCAGGCGCCGCTGCTGATCGGTGCGGTCAAGAGCAACCTCGGGCATCTGGAGGCGGCGGCCGGGATCGCGGGATTCATCAAGACCGTGCTGTCGGTGCAGCGCGCGCAGATCCCGATGAACCTGCACTTCAACACCCCCAACCCGCACATCCAGTTCGACCAGATGCGGCTGAAAGTCGTTGCCGAACAACAGCCGTGGCCCGACACGCAGCGTCCGCGGCGGGCCGGGGTGTCGGCGTTCGGATTCGGCGGCACCAACGCCCACGTGGTGATCGAACAGGCGCCCGTCGTCGATGCCGCTACTCGGCCTGCTGCCCAGCCGGTCAGCACGCTGGTGGTCTCCGGCGCCACCGGGGAACGCATCGCGGCGCAGGCCGCGGCGCTGGCGGACTGGATGGACGGTGAGGGCGCCGAGGTTCCGCTGCCCGACGTGGCCCACACCCTCAACCACCACCGCGCCGTGCATTCGCATTTCGCGACGGTGTGCGCCCGCGAGCACGCCCAGGCCGTGGAGGGGCTGCGTGCGCTGGCCGACGGCCGCTCCACCGACGGCGTCGTCGGCGCCCACGACGGGCAGTGCGGGCCCGGCACCGTTTTCGTCTACTCGGGGCAGGGTTCGCACTGGGCCGGGATGGGCCGTCAACTGCTGACCGACGAGCCGGTGTTCGCCCGCGCGATCGCCGCACTGGAGCCGGCGTTCGTGGAGCACGTGGGCTTCTCGCTGTGGGAGATCATCGCCGGGTCCGAGCCGATCAGCGGCGACGCGCAGGTGCAGCCGGTGCTGATGGGTCTGCAGCTGGGCCTCACCGAGCTATGGCGTTCCTACGGCGTGCACCCGGACGCGGTGATCGGGCATTCGATGGGCGAGGTGACCGCGGCTGTGGTCGCCGGAGCACTGTCGGTGGCCGACGGGTTCCGGGTGATCGCCGCCCGTTCCCAACTGATGTCGCAACTTGCCGGGCAGGGCGCGGTCGCCTTGCTGAACCTGGATGCCGACGCCACCGAGGCGCTGATCGCCGACTACGCAGGGGTCAGTGTCGCCGGCTACGTCTCGCCGCGCCAGACGGTGATCGCGGGGCCGGTGGCGCCGGTCGACGAGGTGATCGCCGCGGTCAGCGCGCAGAACCGATTCGCCCGGCGGGTCAACATGGAGGTTGCCTCGCACACCGCGCTGATGGAGCCGATCCTGCCGGATCTGCGTTCGGCGCTGGTGGATATCGTCCCCCAGCCGGCGACCATCCCGTTCCTGTCCACCGTCTTGGAGAATGCGGCGGATCCGGGCCTGGTGCTGGACGCCGACTACTGGGTGGCCAACGTGCGCCAGCCGGCCCGGTTCTGCCAGGCGATCACCGCCGCCGCGGCCGATCACACCACCTTCATCGAGGTCAGTGCTCACCCGATCCTGACCCATGCGGTCAATGACACGCTGGAATCGGTGAGCCATCACCACAGCATCGGCACGCTGTCGCGCGACGGCGACGACGCGGTGAGCTTCCACACCAACCTCAACCGCACGCACACCGTCCACCCGCCGCAGACCCCGCACCCCCCGGAGCCCCACCCGGTGCTGCCGACCACACCCTGGCAGCACACCCGGTACTGGGTCGACGTCGTCCGCCGCGGTGGTGCGGGCGGTGGACCCGCAAGAGGTGCGGCGATTCGAGCGGTACCCGACACCCTGGTGCCCGCCGAATGGTGGTGCGAGTTGGACTGGCCGGCACAGGAATTGCCGGATGCCCAAGCCACCGGGTCGGCGGGATCCTGGCTGGTCATCGCCGACGCCGACCTCGGGGCGGCGCTGCAGCGCGGGCTCGGCGGCTCGGCCACGGTGCTCAGCCCATCGGTGCTGTCCGAGGACAGCGCGACGACCGCCCTCGCCGATGCGCTGGCCGACGTCAGCCATGTGCTCTACGCCGCGCCCACCGGTTCACTCGACCGGTTCGCCGCCCAGCCCGGCTATGACCTTTTCAATGCGGGCCGCCGGCTTTCCGCGGCGATCGCCGCGAACACCGCGAGCGCCCCGGCGCCGCGGCTGTTCCTGCTCACCCGCAACGCACAACCGGTGGACGCGGGGGATCGGGCCGACCCCACCCAGGCGGTGCTGTGGGGCTTGGGCCGCACGCTGGCCCTCGAACACCCCGAATTCTGGGGCGCCGTCGTCGACGTCGACGAGTCGGTGCCCGCCGCGGTGGTCGCCACCTACGTGCTCGACGAGGCGGTGCGCGGCGGCGGCGAGGACCAGGTGGTGTACCGCGGCGGGATCCGTCGCGTTCCCCGGCTGCGTCGGGGCTACCCGTCGGTGCAGACCCCGGTCGCGTTCGGTGACCAATCCGTTGGTGCTGGAAGCCATCTGGTCGTCGGTGCCACCGGGAACATCGGGCCGCACCTGATCCGCCAGCTCGCCGCCCAGGGCGCCGGCACCATCGTGGCGGTGTCGCGCAATCCGGGCTCGCGCCTCGACGAGTTGGCCGCCAGCCTGGCGGCCAACGGCACCACGCTGGTGACGGTCGCGGTGGATGCCGCCGACGCCGGGGCGCTGGCGGGATTGTTCGATCGCTTCGGAGCCGATCTGCCACCGTTGACCGGCATCTATGTGGCGGCCTTCGGGGGCGGGCCGGTGACGCTGACCGAGATGTCCGACGACGACGTGGTCGCGATGTTCCGGCCCAAACTCGATGTGGTCGCCGCACTGCACACCCTGTCGCTGCCGCACCCGGTACGCCAGTTCGTGCTGTTCTCGTCGATCTCGGGGCTGACCGGTTCGCGGTGGCTGGCGCACTACGCGGCAACCACCACCTACCTGGACACCTTCGCCTACGCGCGACGCGCAGCGGGGCTTCCGGCCACCGCCGTCAACTGGGGTCTGTGGAAGTCGTTGACCGACATCCAGTCCGAGGCCGAACGCCAGGTGACCCTGGAATCGGGTCTGCAGCCGATGGCCGACGACATCGCCATCCAGGCATTGCCGTGGGTCAGCGCCCAGGACGCCCCGACGCGGGCGGTGGTGGTCGACGCGGACTGGCCCCGACTGGCCACCGCATACCGCACCCGAGCCGCGTTCCACATCGTCGACGAGTTGCTGATGACCGACGACGACGAGGCCACCGCCGGGACCGCGGCGGGAACCAAGTTCCGCATGGAACTGCGCGACTGCGAACCGGAACGGCGCCTTCCCCTGCTGCACGAACACGTCACCGCCCAGGTCGTCGCCGCGATGGGGCTGGCCTCCGCGCAGTTGCTGGATCCGGCCGCCGGCTTCTTCCAGTCCGGAATGGATTCGCTGATGAGCGTCACGCTGCAGCGGGCGCTGTCGGAAAGCCTCGGGGAAATCCTTCCGGCGGCCGTCGTATTCGACTATCCGACCGTGGAAGCACTCACCGGCTATCTGGCAACCACGCTTCCCGAACTGATCGAGGTCGCCGAGGCGGAAAGCGCCGACGACTACGACGATCTCAGCGATGACGAACTGCTTCGGCAACTCTCCGAAAGGCTTGGTTGAGCGCTCTATGAAAACTGAGCCCGCTGGCACTCCTGGTATCGCCGGATCGCCGGATCGGCGGTCGATCGTCGCAGAAGCGCTGCGCAAAATCGACGATCTGACGGCCCGGCTCGAGATCGCCGAAAAGGGCGATACCGAACCGATCGCGGTGGTGGGGATGGGCTGCCGGTTGCCCGGTGGGGTGAATAACCCCGAGCAGTACTGGCAGTTGTTGCGCGACGGTGTCGACGGCGTGATCCGGGTACCGGCCGACCGGTGGGACGCCGACGCCTACTACTCCGCAGATCACACCGTGCCCGGCACAATCTGCAACCGGGAGGGCGGATTCCTGACCTCCTGGCAGCCCGACGAGTTCGACGCCGAGTTCTTCGGGCTCTCACCGCGCGAAGCGGCCTCGATGGACCCCCAGCAGCGGGCGGTGCTGGAAGTCACCTGGGAGGCGTTGGAGAACGCCGGCATCACCGCCCAGGACATCCGCGGCACCCAGACGTCGGTGTTCGTCGGTGTGACCACCAGCGACTACTACTGGCGCGCCGTCGCCGGCGGGCTGCGACCCGAAGACATCGACCCATACCTGCCGTTCGGGAGCGCATCCAACTTCTTCGCCGGCCGGCTGTCGTATTTCCTGGGTGTGCACGGCCCGGCGGTCGTCATCGACACCGCCTGCTCGTCGTCGCTGGTCACCATCCACCTGGCCTGCCAGAGCCTGCGCCGCCGGGAAAGTGATCAGGCGTTGGCCTCCGGCGTCAACCTGATCCTGACCCCGGAGAACACCATCGCCTGCTCGCGGTGGGGGATGTTGGCCCCGGACGGTATCTGCAAGACCTTCGACGCCACCGCGGACGGGTACGTGCGCAGTGAAGGCGTCGGCACCGTCGTGCTCAAGCGGCTGTCGGACGCGCAACGCGACGGCGACCGGGTGCTGGCCGTGATCCGCGGCTCGGCGGTCAACCAGGACGGGCCGAGCAGCGGACAGACCGTGCCCAGCGGTCCGGCCCAGCAGGCGGTGCTGCGCTCGGCGCTGGCCGCGGCGCGACTGTCGCCCGGCGACATCGACTACATCGAGGCGCACGGCACCGGGACCGCGCTGGGTGACCCGATCGAGCTGGATGCGCTGAGCGCGGTGTTCGCCGACCGCGGCGGATCGGCGCCGCTGGTGTTGGGGTCGGTGAAGACCAACCTGGGGCACCTGGAGTCCGCGGCCGGGGTGGCCGGCTTCATCAAGACGGTGCTGAGCGTTCAGCACGGCTACATCCCGCCTCACCTGCACTTCTCACAGCTGACGCCGAACGCCAGCGCCGGTGCCGCGCAGTTCACCATCGCCGCCCAGGGCATGCACTGGCCCACGGTGGACCGGGCCCGGCGTGCCGGGGTGTCGTCGTTCGGGGTCAGCGGCACCAACGCGCACGTGGTGGTCGAGCAGGCCCCGGCCACCGAACTCGGTGCCGACGAGACGAAACCGGTGATCAGCACCCTGGTGCTCTCCGGTAAGAGTGATGAGCGCATTGCTGCGACGGCGGGGATGTTGGCGCGGTGGTTGGCCGGCGCGGGTGCGCAGGTGGCGTTGGCTGATGTGGCGCACACCCTGAATCACCACCGCAGCCGGTATCGCCAGTTGGCCATGGTCAGCGCACGCGATCACGCCCAGGCGATCGCCGGGCTGCAGGCCCTGGCCGACGGCGACACCGCCGCCGGCGTGGTGGACCCGCACACCGTGCGACGTGGTTCGGGCACTGTTTTTCTGTTTTCGGGTCAGGGTTCGCAGTGGGCGGGGATGGGTCAGCGGTTGCTGGTTGATGAGCCGGCGTTTGCTGCTGCGGTTGATGAGTTGGAGCCTGTTTTTGTTGAGCAGGTTGGGTTTTCGTTGCGGCAGGTGTTGGAGTCGGGTGAGCCGGTTGTTGGTATTGATCGGATTCAGCCGGTGTTGGTGGGGATGCAGTTGGCGTTGACGGCGTTGTGGCGTTCCTATGGGGTGATCCCGGATGCGGTGATCGGGCATTCGATGGGTGAGGTTGCTGCGGCGGTGGTGGCTGGGGCGTTGAGCCCGGCTGATGGTTTGAAGGTGATTGCGACGCGGTCGCGGTTGATGCGGCGGTTGTCGGGTCAAGGTGCGATGGCGTTGTTGGAGTTGGGTGCTGAGGCTGCCGATAAGTTGATCACCGATTATCCGGATGTGTCGGTGGCGGTGTATGCCGCGCCGCAGCAGACGGTGATTGCGGGTCCGCCGGATCAGGTTGATGCGGTTGTTGCGGTGGTGGATGCGCAGGGCAAGCTGGCGCGTCGCGTTGAGGTGGATGTGGCGTCGCATCATCGCACGGTGGATCCGATTTTGGATGAGTTGCGTTCGGAGTTGGCGGGTTTGGCGCCGATGACGCCGTCGATTCGGTTGATCAGTACGGTGGGTCAGGCTCGGGGTCCGGCCTTTGGTGCTGATTATTGGGTGGCCAATCTGCGTAATCCGGTGCGGTTCAGCGAGGCGGTGAGTACCGCGGCTGCTGATCACAGCACGTTCGTCGAGATGAGCCCGCACCCACTGCTCACCTACGCCGTCGGTGAAACCCTCGAGTCCGCGTCCGGTGGCCCGGTCACCGTGACCTCGGCGCTCAAACGGGTCGAGGACGAAACTCTGTTCCTGCACAGCCAACTGGCCGCCGTCGGCGTCGTGCCGGCCACAGCCGGTCACTTCGCCGAGATCCCCACGTCCCCGTGGCTGCACGTCAGCCACTGGGTCACCGGACCGTCGGCGGCGCAGCGGCTGCCCGACGTGCACCCGCTGCTGGGGGTGCACGTCGAACTGCTGTCCGGGCGTGAGCACGTCTGGCAGGCCGACCTCGACGCCGAGACGGTGCCCGCACTGGCCGAGCACGTGCAGGGTCAAGCCGTGCTGCCGGCCGGGGCCTTCGTCGAGATGGCGTTGGCGGCCGGCGCCACCGGGCTCGGCCAGCCGATCGAGGCCGTCCAGGTCAACGACCTGATCATCGAACAGCCGCTGATCCTGTCCGAGCAGACGCAGCTCACCACCCAGTTCGCCGAGACCCGCGTCCAGATCCACGCCCGCTCGGGCGGCGGTGAGTGGAGCCGATACGCGGTGGCCGAGGTGGCCATCGCAGCGCACGCGACGCCTCAGGTGCCCGGTGACTCGGCCGGCGAGGTCGCGTTGCCCGAGTCGGCGGTCGATCACCCGTGCTACCGGATCCATCCGGTGCTGCTGGACGTGGCGCTGCGCCAGCTGGCCGCGGCCACTGAATCGTCGGCATCATCCGCAGCACCCGAGGGCGCCATCTACCGCCCGGTCGGTATCACCGGGATCCGGCTGTACGGGCCGCCTGCCCGCCGCGCCGGATGCCATACCGAACTAGCGCCGCAGGACGGCGGCTACCTGGGCCGGATCGTACTCACCGACGACGCCGGCACCCCGTTCGCCGAGTTGACCGGCATCGATCTGCGCCCGCTGGACCCGGCCGCGCTGCGCCTGCCGCTGGACCACAAGATCTTCGACACCGAATGGGTATCGAGCCCCGCGTCCGGCCAGACCGGACCCGCCGACGGCACCTGGCTGGTGCTGGCCGAGGACGATGCCGAATCCCAGGCGCTGGCAACCGAGTTCGCCTCCCGGTTCGGTACGCCGACCCGGCGGGTCATCAGTGCCGGGTTCGCTGACGATGCCGCGATCCGGGACGCCTTCGCGGCCGCCGGCGGCGACGAGAGCCTGCCTCCGGCCGGCATCGTCGCGCTGATCGGCCGATCCGGGTTCGACGGATCCGATCCCGACGGCGCATTGCGGCGGGCGCAGCAACTCGTCTGGTCGGCCTCGGCGACCGCGCGTGCCGCCGTCGATGTCTGGCCCGCTACGTCACCGCGGCTCGCACTGGTCACCCGGGGCGGACTGGCCGTCCGCGATGAGGACCCGGGCGACCCGGCCGTGGGGGCGCTGCGCGGTCTCATCCGCAACTGGCGGTTCCCCGGCGAAGCGGCCCGGGTGCTGGCCGACGAGCCCGACCTCGGTGCCACCCTCGTCGACCTGGATCCCGACGGCGACCCCGGCAGCCTGGCGACGGCCCTGATCAACGAACTCGAATACCCGGCAGCCGACGACGTGGTCGCCTGGCGCGACCGGCAACGCCACGTCGAGCGGCTGACCCGGGCCAGCCTTGCGGCCGGCGAGCACGAGGCGGTCGTCCGATCCGACGGCGCCTACATCGTCACCGGCGGCTTGGGTGGTCTGGGCCTGGTGGTCGCGCGGTGGCTGGTCAGCCGCGGTGCCGGGCGACTGGTACTCAACGGCCGCAGCGAGCTCTCCGACGCCCAGCGCGAGATCCTCGCCGAGTTGGCCGCCGGCGCCGAAGTCGAGTACGTGTCCGGCGACATCGCTGTGGCTGGGGTGGCGGACCGGCTGGTGGCAGCCGCCGAAGCGACCGGGACAGCGCTGCGCGGCATCGTGCACGCTGCCGGCATCACCGGCGAGGGCCTGGTGGCGGCGCTCACCCGCGACAGTCTGGACAAGGTGTGGGCACCCAAGGTTGCCGGCGCGCTACGGTTGCACGCCGCGACCGCATCTCGGCAACTCGACTGGTGGGTCGGCTTCTCCTCGATGGCCACCCTGCTGGGTCTGCCCGGGCAGGCCGCCTACACCACCGGAAACGCCTGGCTGGATGCCCTGGTCGCGTGGCGGCGCGCCTCCGGCATGGTCGCCACCGCGATCAACTGGGGCCAGTGGTCCGACGTCGGCATGAGCCACAAGCTCACCTACAGTGTGCTGGACCCGATCACGCCCGAGGAAGGTACCGAGGCACTGCAGGCGCTGATCGGCGGCCCGCTGACCCGGGTGGGTGTGGGACGGCTGCGGCTGGACCGCGCCGCCGCCTCGACACCGGAGTTCCGTGAAGTCGGCTACTTCGACCAGGTGGTCGCCGAGATCGGCACCGAGCTGGGCGCCGATGGCCCCGCTGCCGAGGCACCGGACGCCTCCGCGGGGCCGGTGGACTGGACGGAGATCACGCTGCAGGACCGGCCGGGTGAGTTGTTGGTCCGGTTGCGTGCCATCCTGGCCCGCGCGCTTCGGATGCAGCCGTCAGCGGTCGACGTGGACCAGCCGTTCCCGGAGCTGGGCCTGGACTCGATGATGGCCATGACGATGCTCAAAGAGACCCAGCAGATGGTGGGAACCAACCTGTCGGCGTCGATGCTGTGGAACAACCCCACCGTCTCGGCGCTGGCGACCTTTTTGGTGGGTTTGCTGCCGCCACCGCCGCAGCCGGCCGACGTCGACGAAGACGGGGCCGATCCGGAAGACTCGGCGGGCGGCGTGTTGGATGAACTGTTCGACAGCGTGGAATCGGCTTCTGCAGGTAGCGAGAGCGGTACTTTTTGATGGCAACGATCTTCGACAGAGTTGCGGCACTGGCCGCTGACAAACGGGACGCACTGACGCAGAAGTTCGACGCGGCGTCACGCACCACCTCCGCCGAGCCGGTGGCGGTCGTGGGCATCGGTTGCCGGTTCCCCGGCGACGCGAACGGCCCGGAGCAGTACTGGGATTTCCTGGCCAACGGTGGGGACGGGATCCGCGAGATCCCGGCCGACCGGTGGAGTGCCGACGAGTACTACGACTCCGACCAATTCGCGCCCGGCCGCATGGCGTCCAAGTGGGGCGGATTCTTATCCGATATCGCCGGCTTCGACGCCGACTACTTCGGCATCTCACCGCGCGAAGCCGAGGCCATGGACCCTCAGCAGCGGCTGATGCTGGAGGTGGCCTACGAGGCGCTCGAACACGCCGGGATGCTGCCCGAGCAGCTGTCCGGTGTCCGCGCCGCGGTGATGATGGGCGTCTACTACGGCGAGTACCAAACGATTTCGGCGGCGAACCCCGACAACATCGACGCCTACTCCGCGACCGGCAACGCGCACGCCGTCGCGGTCGGACGCATCGCCTACCTGCTGGGGCTGCGCGGTCCGGCGGTCGCCGTCGACTCGGCATGCTCGTCGTCGCTGACCACCATCCACCTGGCCTGCCAGAGCCTGCGACTGCGCGAAAGCGACCTCGCGCTGGCCGGCGGCGTCAGCCTGATCCTGCGCCCGGAAACCCAGATCGCGATGTCCAAGTGGGGCATGCTGTCCCCGCGGGGGCGCTGCCACTCCTTCGACGCCGGCGCCGACGGATTCGTCCGCGGCGAGGGCTGCGGCGTCGTGGTCCTCAAGCGACTGACCGACGCGGTGCGCGACGGCGACCGGGTGCTCGCGGTGGTGCGCGGCTCGGCGATCAACTCCGATGGCCGCTCCAACGGACTGACCGCACCGAACACCATCGCGCAATGCGATGTGATCGCGCGCGCCCTGCGCGGCGCCGACGTGGCGGCGAAATCGGTGAACTACATCGAGGCGCACGGCACCGGAACCGCGCTGGGTGACCCGATCGAATTCGAAGCGCTCGCCGAACTGTACGGCCGTGGCGACGGCCAGTGCGCGCTCGGCGCGGTCAAAACCAACATCGGCCACCTGGAGGCGGCCGCCGGGATCGCCGGGTTCATCAAGGTCGCGCTGTCGGTGCAGAAGAAGCAGATTCCGCCGAACCTGCACTTCTCCAAATGGAATCCGGCGATCGACCCGACCCCCACCCGGATGTTCGTGCCCACCGAGCTGACCCCGTGGCCGCAGACCGAGGGGCCGCGGCGGGCGGCGGTGTCGTCCTTCGGCCTGGGCGGTACCAACGCGCACGTGATCGTCGAGCAGGGCCCGGATGTCGCGCCGTCGGCCACCCAGGCACCCGCGGCCCCGGTGACGACGCTGGTGGTGTCCGGTAAGAGTGATGAGCGCATTGCTGCGACGGCGGGGATGTTGGCGCGGTGGTTGGCCGGCGCGGGTGCGCAGGTGGCGTTGGCTGATGTGGCGCACACCCTGAACCATCACCGCAGCCGGCACCACAAGATCGCCACGGTGTGCGGACGCGACCGCGACGAGATCCTCACCGGCCTGCGCGCCCTGGCCGCCGGGCATCCGGCCCCCGGCGTGATCGGGCCCCGCGATGCAGCCCGTGGTTCGGGCACTGTTTTTCTGTTTTCGGGTCAGGGTTCGCAGTGGGCGGGGATGGGTCAGCGGTTGCTGGTTGATGAGCCGGCGTTTGCTGCTGCGGTTGATGAGTTGGAGCCTGTTTTTGTTGAGCAGGTTGGGTTTTCGTTGCGGCAGGTGTTGGAGTCGGGTGAGCCGGTTGTTGGTATTGATCGGATTCAGCCGGTGTTGGTGGGGATGCAGTTGGCGTTGACGGCGTTGTGGCGTTCCTATGGGGTGATCCCGGATGCGGTGATCGGGCATTCGATGGGTGAGGTTGCTGCGGCGGTGGTGGCTGGGGCGTTGAGCCCGGCTGATGGTTTGAAGGTGATTGCGACGCGGTCGCGGTTGATGCGGCGGTTGTCGGGTCAAGGTGCGATGGCGTTGTTGGAGTTGGGTGCTGAGGCTGCCGATAAGTTGATCACCGATTATCCGGATGTGTCGGTGGCGGTGTATGCCGCGCCGCAGCAGACGGTGATTGCGGGTCCGCCGGATCAGGTTGATGCGGTTGTTGCGGTGGTGGATGCGCAGGGCAAGCTGGCGCGTCGCGTTGAGGTGGATGTGGCGTCGCATCATCGCACGGTGGATCCGATTTTGGATGAGTTGCGTTCGGAGTTGGCGGGTTTGGCGCCGATGACGCCGTCGATTCGGTTGATCAGTACGGTGGGTCAGGCTCGGGGTCCGGCCTTTGGTGCTGATTATTGGGTGGCCAATCTGCGTAATCCGGTGCGGTTCAGCGAGGCGGTGAGTACCGCGGCTGCTGATCACAGCACGTTCGTCGAGATGAGCCCGCACCCACTGCTGACGCACGCCGTCAACGGCACGCTGGAATCCGCCCGGCCGCGCGGCGGCGTGCAGGTCGCGGGGACCCTGCATCGGGACACCCCGGAAACGTTGGCGTTTCACACGTCGTTGGCGACCGTGGCGCCCCCGGCGGTCACGGCCGGCGCCGGCAATTCCGGGTCTGGGACCCGGTACGCGGACCTGCCGCCGACCCCCTGGCAGCATGCCCACTTCTGGGCGGCGCCGGTGGCGGCCACCCGGCATTCGGCCAACGCCCACCCGCTGCTGGGTGCGCACGTCGAACTACCGGCCGGTCGGGGCCACGTCTGGCAGGGCGACGTCGGCACCGCACTGGTGGGCTACATGGCCGACCACAAGGTGCACGGCCAAGCCGTCATGCCGGCAACCGGATTCGCTGAGATGGCACTGGCCGCTGCCAGCGAAGCGCTGGGCCTGCCGGCCGAGGGCGTTGCGGTCGACCGCGTCGAGGTCGAGCAGATGCTGCGACTCGACGACAGCACCGAGGTGACCACCCAGCTGGTCAACGAGGACAGCGGCGGTGGCCTGCGCGTCGAAATCCACTCCCGCTCGGAGAGCGGCAACTGGCAGCGGCACGCCGTCGCCCGCGTCGGGGTAGCCGAGCAGGTGACGCCGTCCGGCGTCACGGCCTCCGGTGAGGCCGGCACCGCTTTGTCCCCGGCCGACCTGTACGCGGCGCTGCGCCGCACCGGTCTGCACCACGGGCCGTCGTTCGCGGCGTTGACCCGCATCGTGCGCAAGCCCGGTGGCGTGTCCGACGCCGAGATCGTGCTGCCCGACGAAGCCACGCCGCACCGCAGCTACCGGATCCATCCGGTGATGCTGGACGCCGCCCTGCAGTGCCTGGCCGCGGCGCTGCCGGAGGAGTCGCTGAACGGCTCGGTCGAGGCCACCTACCTGCCGGTGTCGGTGGAGGCGATCCGGGTGTTCGGCGAGGTCGGCCGGCGCGCCCGCTGCCACGCCGAACTGGTGACCCAGAACGACGATGGCATCACCGGCCGCATCACCCTGATGGATGCAGCCGGCACGATCACCGCCGAACTGTCCGGCATCTACCTGCAGCGTGTGCAGCGCCGCACGGTGCCGCTGCCGTTGACGCAGAAGATCTTCGACACCACCTGGAGCGACATCCCGGTCACCCCCGAGTCTCCGGAGTTGCCGGACGGCAGCTGGCTGGTGCTGACCGACGGAGCCGAAACCGAGCAGCTGGCAGCATCATTCGCCGAGCAGTTCGGTGGACCCACCCGCCGGGTGATCACCGCCGACGGCACGAGCGAGCCGGCGGTGCTGGAGGCGTTCGCCGACACCGCCGCCGACCCTGAACTGCCGCCGGCCGGGGTGATCGTGTTCGCCCGCCGCGGCGGCTTCGACGACGCGGTGACCCGCGGGCGCAACCTGACCTGGTCGGTCGCGTCGACGGTGCGTGCCGTGGTCAACGGTTGGCACGGCAAACCGCCGCGGCTGTGGCTGGTCACCCAGGGCGGCCTGGTGGTGCGGGACGGCGAATCCGGCGATCCGGCGGCCAATGCGCTCAAGGGGCTGGTCCGGGTGCTGGCCTACGAACACCCCGACCTGCGTGCCACCCTGGTGGATCTGGACGCCTCGGATGCTCCCGCGGAGACGGTGGCGCCGCTGCTGTCCGAGTTGGCATCGACGGGCACCGACGACATCATCGCCTGGCGCGAGGGTAAGCGGCAGGTCGAACGGCTTTCCCGCGCGGTGCTCGGCACCGGTGACGGCACCCCGACCGTGCGCCGCGACGGCGCCTACATCATCACCGGCGGCCTGGGCGGTCTCGGCCTGGTCTTCGCGCGCTGGCTGATCGACAGCGGCGCCGGGCGGGTGGTGCTGAACAGCCGCTCGCAACCCACCGACGAACAGCGCATGGTGATCGCCGAACTGGAGCAGCACGCCCAGATCGCGGTGGTCAGCGGCGACCTCGTCGATGCCGGTGTCGCCGAACGGTTGGTGAGTGCGGCCGAAGCCACCGGATTGGCGCTGCGCGGTGTCATCCACGGGGCGGCCGTGATCGACGACCAGATCGTCGTCGCCGTCAACCAGGAGAGCCTGGACCGGGTGTGGGCGCCCAAGGCGGCCGGCGCGCTGCGGCTGCACGAGGCGATGGCAGAGAACCCGGCCGACCCGGACGCCCGCAAGCTGGACTGGTGGGCTGGGTTCTCCTCGACGTCGTCGCTGCTGGGCGCACCCGGGCAGGCGGCCTACGCCGCCGCCAGCGCCTGGCTGGACGGGCTGGTCGCGTGGCGGCTTGCCGCGGGACTGCCCGCCATCACCATCAACTGGGGCCAATGGTCGGACATCGGGGTAGCCCGCGAACTCAAATTCGGTGCCCTGGACCCGATTTCGCCGGCCGAGGGAATCGAGGCTCTGGAGGCGATCCTCGCCGGTTCGCTGACCCGGGTCGGGGTGGCGCGGCTGCGGCTGGATCGTGCTGCCGCTGCATTCCCCGAGATCGTGCAGCTGGGCTTCTTCGCGAACCTGGCCGAGGAATTGGACCTCGACAGCGAGGACGACGACTGGGCTGGTCCCGACGCGTTGCGCCAGATGGACGCAGCCGAAGCCAGCCGAGCGGTCATCGCCCGGCTCGGCAGCCGGATTCTGGCGATCATGGGCTACCCCAAGCACAGCGTCCTGGACGCCACCAAGCCGTTGACCGAGTTGGGCATGGATTCGTTGATGGCGGTCCGTATCCGCAACACCGTCCGCGGTGACTTCGGGGCCGAGCCGCCGGTGGCGCTGCTGCTGCAGGGCGCGTCGCTGACCGACCTCGCCGCGGACCTGATCCGCCAACTCGGCATCCGTTCGGAGGGCGGCGACAACAGCGGAGCAGATGCTGAATCATCAGTACGCAGCCGGGCCCAGCAGCGTGCCGCTGCCCGCCAGCGCGCCGCGACGCGGCGAAAGGTAGGAGACCGAGCGTGACCAGCAATTACGAACTGCCGCAGAACGCCATCGCGGTGATCGGCATGGCGGCCCGGTTGCCGGGTGCCAACACCGTGGCGGAATTCTGGAACAACCTGCGCGACGGCGTGGAATCGGTTGTCGACGTCAGCGAATCCGACCTACTGGCCGCCGGCATCGGTGAGAAGACACTGGCCAACCACGCCTACGTGCGCCGGGCCGCGCTGCTCGACGGCATCGAGGAGTTCGACGCCACCTTCTTCGGGTTCACCCCGCAGGCCGCCCGGATGATGGACCCGCAACACCGGCTGTTCCTGCAGACCTCGTTCCACGCACTCGAAGACGCCGGCTACGACCCGGCGCAGCTCGACGAGGCGGTCGGCGTGTACGGCACCAGCACCACCAGCGGCTACCTGATGCACAACCTGATGTCCAACAGCGACCCCAACGCGGTCATCGGGCAGGGCGTCACCTTCGAGATGGTCAACCTGTCGCTGAACAACGACAAGGACTACCTGGCCACCCGGGTCGCGCACCAGTTCAACCTGCGCGGCCCCGCGCTGTCGGTGCAGACCGCCTGCTCGTCGGCGCTGGTCGCCGTCCACCTGGCCTGCCAGAGCATTCTCAATGGTGAATGCGATATGGCGCTGGCCGGCGGGGCGTCGCTGCGGATCCCGCACCGGGTCGGTTACTGGCACGAACCGGGTTCGATGGTGTCGGCGACCGGCCACTGCCGGCCGTTCGACGTGCGCTCCGATGGCACCATCTTCGGCAGCGGCGTCGGGGTCGTCGTGCTGAAGTCCCTGGAAGCCGCCGTCGAGGCCGGCGACCGCATCCACGCCGTAATCCGCGGTTCGGCGCTGAACAACGACGGCGCGGTCAAGATGACCTACGCCGCCCCCAATGCGGCAGGTCAGGCCGACGTCATCGCCGAGGCGCACGCGGTCGCCGACGTCGACGCCGCCACCATCAGCTACGTGGAGTCGCACGGCACCGGCACCCCGCTGGGCGACCCGATCGAAATCGAAGGCCTGCGCCAAGCATTCGGCGTGTCCGAGGAGCCCCGCCCCGGCCCCTGCTACGTGGGCTCGGTGAAGTCCAACATCGGTCACCTGGAGTCCGCGGCCGGCATCGCGAGCCTGATCAAGACGATCCTGTGCCTCAAGCATCGGGCGATCCCGGCGACCCTGCACTACACCAGCCCCAACCCCGAACTGCATCTCGAGCAGGGGCCGTTCCGGATTCGCAACTCCTACGGGCCATGGGAGTGGGAGGGTATCCGCCGCGCCGGGGTCAGCTCGTTCGGTGTCGGCGGCACCAACGCGCATGTGGTGCTGGAAGAGGCGCCGCCGACCACGCCGTCACCGGCGGCATCCGGGCCGCAGGTGCTGCTGCTGTCGGCGGGCACCGCCGAGAGCCTGCAGCAGGCGCGCACCAACCTGGCCACCGCGCTGTCGGGCACCGACGAGGCGTTGCTGCCCGATTTGGCGGACACCGCCTACACCCTGGCGCGCCGCCGCACCGCGGATCTGCGGATGGCCGCGGTGGTCGCCGATCACCGTGACGCCGCAACGGTTTTGGCTACCCCCGAGCACGAGAACGTGTTCATCGGCGACGCCGTACCCAACGTCGGCGGCGGGGAACGGGTGGTGTTCCTGTTCCCGGGTCAGGGCGCCCAACACATCGCGATGGCGCGCGGCCTCTACGAGGATGAACCGGTGTTCGCCGAGCACTTCGATGCCTGCGCGGCCGGGTTCAACACCGAACTCGACATTGACCTGCGGGCCGAGATCTTCGAGGGCACCGCGCGCAACCTGGAGCGCACCGACCGGACCCAGCCCGCGCTGTTCGCCGTGCAGTACGCGCTGGCGAAGCTGCTCGAAAGCTATGGCGTGCGTCCGGCCGCGATGGCCGGGCACAGCATCGGCGAATACGCGGCGGCCACCATCGCCGGCGTCTTCGACCTGGACACCGCCGTCAAGGTGGTCGCGATGCGGGCCCGCCTGATGCACGCCGCACCCCGCGGCGTGATGGTCGCGGTGCCGCTGAGCCCCGAGGCGATCGCCGAGTACCTGTCCGATGACGTCGATCTCGCCACCGTCAACGACCCGGGCAGCTGTGTGGTCGGCGGCTCCGACGAGGCCATCCGCGCCTTCACCGAGCGCCTCGGACGAGCCGGGATCACCGCCCGACGGGTCCGCACATCGCACGCCTTCCACTCCCGGTTGATGGACTCGGTCATCCCGGAGTTCACCGGGTTCCTGTCCCGCCAGACGCTGCGCGAACCGCAGATACCGTTGCTGTCCAACCTCTCCGGAACCTGGCTGGCCCCCAGCGAGGCCACCAACCCGGCAACCTGGGCGCGTCAGGTGCGGGCCACGGTCCGGTTCGCCGACGAACTCGATGTGCTGCTGGCCGAACCCCAGCGGGTGCTGGTCGAGGTGGGGCCGGGCGGGACGCTGACCTCCTCGGCGATGCGGCACCCGCGGTGGTCGGCCGACCACCGCGCTGTCCGGTTGATGCGGCACCATGCCCAGAACCGGGGCGACCGGGACACCTTCCTGCTGGCGTTGGGACAACTGTGGGCGGCGGGTGTCGACGTCGACTGGACGCCGCTGAACGGCGGTCACCGGCCGCAGCTGACGTCGCTGCCCGGGTACCCGTTTGAGCGGCAACGGCATTGGGTGGAACACAACGCCGCGGCGACCTACAGCGGTCGCAACGGTGCCGCGCCGGCCGACGGCACGCCGCAGCCGGCGGCCGCGCCGTCCAGCGGTAGCTCCATCGAAGCGACCCTGCAACGGATCTGGGCAATGTGCCTGGGCGTCGGAGCGGTGGCCGCCAACGCCAACTTCTTCGACATCGGCGGTGATTCCCTGGTGGCGATCAGCGTCGCGATGGCCGCCGCCCACGAGGGACTGGACCTGACCCCGCAGGACCTCTACGACAACCCGACGGTGTCCGCGCTGGCCAAAGTGTTGACCGCCCGCTACGCGTCGGGCGGGCTGACCCGCCAGTCACCCACCGACGTCGAGCACCCGCCGGTGCCGCCGAACCTGACCTACTTCCTGGAGCGCGGTGTCCGCGAAGCCGGGCGCTGGCGGCTGCCGCTGATCCTGCAGCTGCGCCCCGATGTGTCGGTGGACGACATCCGCGCCGTGCTGACCGCGGTCACCAACCACCACGACGCGCTGCGGCTGCGGGTTGCCCAGCGTGCCGGGATCTGGGAACAGCGGGTCGAGGAGCCCGCCGAATTCGCCGAGATCGCCACCTGGTCGTTGCCCGAGGGCGTCACGCAGGAACACGACGCGGTGTTGGCGATCCTCAACGAGCAGATCCATCAGCAGGACCTGACCAGCGCGCCGCTGACCGCCAGCTACGTCGCGAGTCAGGCGGGCGGTCCGTGCTACCTGGCGATCGGCGTGCACGGCATGGTGGCCGACGATGTGTCGCGGGACATCCTGCTCACCGACATCTTCACCGCGTTCGGTCAGCGGCTGGCCGGCCAGGACATCGTCTTGGCGCCGGTCGCCACATCGTGGACCGAATGGTCGCAGCGCTGTGCGGGATTGGCGACGCATCCCGCCGTGCTGGAAAGCCGCGAGTACTGGCTGGCCGCCGCCGCGGCAGCCGACCTGCGGGTGGGTTCGGATGTCCCCGAACCGCCCGGCGCCGAGGATCTGGCCAAGCTGTCGTCGTCACTGACGGCGCTGGATGCCAGCGAGATCGACGACGCGCGCCGCCGGCTGCGGGTGCCCGTCAACGACATCCTGCTGGCCGCGCTGAGCCGGACCATCGCGGCGACCGTCGGCACCGGCACCTTCGCCGTTCATGTCGGGGGAGCCGGCCGCTCGGTGCTCAAGCCCGACGTCGATCTGCGTCGCACCGTGGGCTGGTTCACCACCCTGTACCCGGTGGCGCTGGCCTGTTCGCCCGCCGGCTCCGGCAGCGGCGCCCTGTCCTTGTTGACCGATGTGCACGAGACGCTGGACGCGGTCCCGCACCACGGCATCGGTCATGGGCTGCTGCGCTACCTGTATGCGCCGACCGCCGGCTTGCTCGGCGCGGCGCGCCCGGCCGACGTCTACTTCAACTACGTCGGCACCATCCCCGATCTGCCGGACGTCGCCACCGACGACGCCCCGGTGCGGTTTGACCCCGACACCGCGATGCCGGTGCGCGAAGCGATTCCGGGGCTGGGGCAGGCCGTCGAGCTGCGGGTGTACCGCTCAGCCGGTGTGCTGCACGTGGACTGGTGGTACGACAGCCGCCGCATCGGCGCCGGTGTTGTGCAGTCGTTGGCCGACGGCTTCAGCACCGCGGTGATGGAACTGGTTCGCGCCGCGGTCACCGAACACGAACTGCTGTCCGAAGATTCCGAGGCGGACGGGGAGATGACCCTGGTGGAGCTGTCGTGACATTTGCCACCTCGGTCATTCGCAAGCTGGCCAGCAGTGAGGAGATGATGGCCGAGACCCACAACTTCGTGGGTCTGTCCGCGCACATCACCGGCCCGATCGACATCGATGCCCTGTCGGACGCCTATGACGCACTGCTGGAAGCCCATCCGATCCTGACCGCGCACCTGGAGCGGCTGCCCGACGGGCGCCACCAGTTCGTCACTGATGACTTCGTTCCCGAGGGGATCGAGGTGATCGAACTCGACGGACCCGACGATGAACCCCCGACCCCGCACTTCAACCAGAACGAGGCGCTGGTCGGATTTCGGGTCACGATCCGCGATAACGAGACGCAGCCGACCCTCTACGTCCACCATGCGGTCGCCGACGGCCACCACATGTACGCCCTCATCGAGGAGTTGCTGTCCTTCTACACCGATCTGGTGACCACCGGGCGCATCGGTGACGTGACAGTGGAGCCCGCACCGGAGTCGATCGAGGCGGTGCTGGCCGACCGGGGCATCGAGAAGCAGAAGCGCTCGGGCATAGAACGATTCATGCCGGCGATGTTCGCCTACGACCTGCCGCCCACCCGGCGCGCCGCCACCGCCGACACACCGGCGTCACCGGTGCGGGTGCCGATGGCGTCGGGCCGGCTGAGCGAACCCGAGACGGAGGCGATCGTCGCGTTCGCCCAAGCCAACGACCTCACCCTGCACGCCGTGATCTCGGCTGCCGTGCTGATGGCGGAGTGGCAGTTGCGCGGCAAACTGAACATCCCGGTGCCCTACATCTACACCGTGTCGCTGCGGTACTTCCTGTCACCGCCGATCTCGGCGACCGGGTGCACCAATCCCGTCGGATTGGCCACCTACCTGGCCGAGATCGACCACAAGACAGCGGTACTCGAGCTGGCCCGCGACATCGCCGACACCTTCCAGGCGGACCTGTCTGAGGGTGTGGTGCAGCAGTCGCGGCTGCATTTCAGCCCGCAGTACGTCGGTAACCCGCCCGGTCTGCCCGACGTCGTGGTGCTGTCCAACAACGGACTGGTTCCCCCGGTGCGCACCCCACCGGGGGTCGAGGTGACCACCACCCACGGCGAGCTGTACTTCGCGGTCAGCGCGGGCATCGACATCTACTTCACGCAGATCTACAACGGCCAGTTGAACATCGAGTACCACTCGCACGGACCGGCGCCGGAGCGCTCCGTGGAGGCGATCCGCGCGCTGTTGTCCGGTATCGCCAAGCAGCACACCGGCTGACCCCACCCGCCGAGCGTGAAGCAACTTCACGCTCGGGCGGAAGCCACCGGCCCGAACGCGTAGCGGTGGTACTGGAACAGCCGGCGCACCGGCGGCAGCGCGCGAACCGCGCGGCTGGTCCGTCGAAATCCGCGCGGCACCCGGTCGAAGGTGTCGGCGTCGAAGAACGTGGTGGCGGCCAGCAGCCGGATTCCGTTCACGTGGTCCAAGATGTCGGCGGGGCTGTTGACCGCCCACAGCAACGTCGAGCCGGACTGGCGCTGCAGACGATGCGTCTTCTGCGAGCGCACCGCCAACCGGTTGTAGAAGTCGATCTGCAGTTCGCCGCAGCCGAACCGGTCCACGACGCGCTGCAGCAACGCGACACCGTCGGCCTGCGGCAGGTACATGCTGATCCCCTCGGCCAGCAGCAAAAGCGGGCGGTCGGCGGGAATCTCGTCCAGCCAGGACGTGTCGGTGGCCGAGGTCGCGAACAGCTGATACCCGGGGCGGGTGGGATAGACCTGCTCACGCAGCGCGACAACGGGCGGCTGGTCGACGTCGTACCACGCGACCTCCGGCCCCGGATCCAACCGGAACACCCGGCTGTCCATACCGCAGCCCAGGTGGATCACGGTGGCACGCGGGTTGGCGGTCAGGAACTGGCGTGCCCAGATGTCGTACTGCGCGGTCCGCACCGTCACCAACGGTGTCCAGGTGTCGGTGACCGCGAGTCCGTCCCAGTCGTAATCGATTCGGCTGACCGCTTCCTGGGCGAACCGGTCACCCAGCACCGGCTGCGGATAGCCGGCATCCAGCGCCTTGCAATACAGGGTCGTCAGCATGGTCTGCGCGGCGCCGTGCAGATCGACGGAGACTTTGTCGGACACGTCAGGCAGCGTAATACGCTCGGTAGATCAAGGACCCGCCGCGGTTCGGATATGGAGACGCAATGACGGACACCACCGACGCTACGCCCGACGGGCGGTCGCCCCGGGTGCTGCTGCTGTACTACAGCTTCAGCGGGCAGTCCCGCAAGGTGCTTCAGACGGCGGGGGAGGTGTTCGCCGAGCGCGGCTACGACGTGGTCGAGGCGCCGATCGAGTTCACCGATCCGCGGTACGCCGAGCGGTTTTCCCAGTTCCCGCTGAAGCGGGTGTGGCCCGACATGTTCAGCGTGCTGAACGCCCAGAAGCGGGGCGAAACGGGGGAGATCCGCACCCCCGACGCGGTCCGCGACGGCGACTACGACTTGATCTGCATCGGCTCACCGACCTGGTGGGAGACGGTGAGCATGCCGCTGCGTTCCTTCCTGAAGTCGGACGAGGCCGCGAACCTGCTGTCCGGCAAACCGTTTGCGGTGTTCGTGGTCTGCCGCAAATTCTGGCTGGACAACCTCAACGGGGTTCGCGAGCTCGCCCAGGCCCAGGGCGGCCGCTTCGTCGACGAGATCCACTTCACCTATCCGGGCGACACGGTGCGCTCCATGCTGTCGCTGACCAGCTACCTGGGCACCGGGCAGTACCGCAAGCGCTACCTGGGGCTGCGGATGCCGCCCACCAATGTCCAGCCCGAGCAGTTGGCGCAGACCCGCAGCTTCGCGGCAGCGCTGGCGGACCGGGTGTTCGGCGCGCAGCGGTAGCCTGGCCGACTATGCCCCGTTCATTCGACGTGTCCTTCGACTCGCCGGCCCGTGTTGATCAGGTCCATGCGGCGTTCGGCGACCGCGACTACTGGCTGGCCCGCCTGGACAATTTCGGCGGCAACAAGACCCTGGACTCGCTGGAGGTCGACCCCGACGGCACTGTGCGGGTGGTGATCTCCGAGGACCTGCTGCACGGTGCGCTGCCCGGAATCCTGACCGCCTTCTACCGCGGCGACCTCAACGTGGTGAGCACCGAGCAATGGACGCCGCTGGCCGACGGGCGGGTGAGCGGCGAAATCAGCGTGGCGGTGACCGGCGCACCGGGATCGGGCGGGGCAACGGCCGTGCTGGCTCCGATCGACGACGGCTCGCGGCTCACCTTGCAGGGCTCCGTGCAGTTCAAGGTCCCGCTGGTCGGCGGCAAGGTGGAGGGCTTCATCGCGCGCGAATTCGCCCAGGGCATCCCGGAGATCCAGCGTTTCACCAGCAGATGGGTCAGTGACCGTGGCTGAAGTTCCCAGCGTGGCCGAGGCGCTGGCGCGTCTGGACATGCCGCTCGGCGAGGCGATGATGACCCAGCGCGCCATACGCCGGGTGCTGCCCGACCCGGTCGACGACGCCATCGTGCTCAAGTGCATCGAGTTGGCCCTGCGCGCACCGACCGGGAACGACGGGCAGAACTGGGAGTTCATCGTCATCAAAGACCCCGACGTCAAGGCGAAACTGGGCAAGCGGTACCGGCAGGCGTGGGCGATTCAGCGTGGCATCGTGCTGCGGCGCGCCGTCGCCCGCGACGAGTCGATGGCCAAGATCGCCCGCGCGATCCAGTGGCAGGTAGACCACTTCACCGAGATCCCGGTCCTGGTGGTGGCCTGCCTGCGGCTGGGTGCGCGGGAGGGGCGGCTGCCGGTGGTCCGGATGCCGCACGTCGCCGAATCGGGCTACTGGGGCTCGATTTACCCCAGCGTGCAGAATCTGCTGCTGGCCGCCCGCGCGATGGGCCTGGGCGCGTCATTGATCACGCTGCCGCTGTGGAACCAGGGGTCGGCACGCCGGGCCCTCAATCTGCCCCGCGAGGTGACGCCGTGCTGCATCGTGCCGTTGGGCTGGCCGCGCGGCCGCTACGGGCCGACCACCCGCAAACCGGTTGAGCAGGTGGTGCATCGCGACGCCTACGGGCACCGGGTCTGGTTCGACACGTTCGACCGGCCGGCCGACTGAACCACCCCGTGTCGTGGATTTGCCCGGTTCACGCCGGGTAGCAGGCTGCCAGCCACACACCGGGCACTGATAGTTCGCTGAGAGCCCGACGATGGCGAATTCCGCACATCGTCGATTACGCGCGTGTAATCTGCGTACTTGCTTCGACGTCAAATCGAAGCAAGTGCGGGGGGCACTCAGCAGCAGCACAGAAGGAGATGAGCGCCTTGCGCGTCGCCGAACGCCCCTACGCAGTCGCAGGTGCCGCACTCGTGGCAGCCAGTGCCGTCGCCGTGGCACCGATTGCGCCGTCGGCGTCGCCGATGCCCAGCGTTAGCCACACGCTGCGGCTGGTAGCCGAGGACTCGATCCTCAACATCCCGCTGAACCTGTTCTACGACTTCGTCAACATCCCGTATTACGAGTTGCAGGCCGTCGATTTCATGGCGCGATCGCTGTTCTTCAGCGGTCCGTGGATGGTGGTGAGCCCCACCAACCTGTGGGGGGTGGACCCCGGTGACCCGAGCCATTTCCAGTCGGTGGTCAACTTCCTGTTCCCCAACCCGGCGCTGTCCGGCATGTGGTCGGGCGACAACCCGGCCGCCGAAACCGACTTCGACGCGGGATTCGGTCAGCAGCTGTGGGGGATGATGGCCGCGGTGCTGCCGGTCAACAGCGCCTGTGACGCGGCGGACTGTCTGCCGGTGTCCCCGACCAGCCCGATCACCGGGCTCGGCGGACTCGACTGGTTCCTGTGGGTCGGCAAGATGCTCAGCGGCGAAATGAAGTTCCCGCTGTTCGACAACTGGTTCAAGGTGTCGTTCGACCAGCTGTTCAACGGGTACACCTTCGACCCGGCTGCCGACGGTAGCAGCACCCCGGATGGCCTGGGCGGCGGGCCGGTCTATTCGATCCCCGGCATGGGGTTCCCGGGAACGGAGCCCGACGGCTCGTATGCGTGGTCCGGCGACACCTACACCCTGCAGCCGTGGGTGGTCATCCAGAACTACATCGACCACCTGATGGCCGCACCGGCCACCGACGGTATCGGCGGCACCGGGCTGTACCTGCCGTCATTCGAAGAGATCGGCCGCACCATGCAGGCCTGGCTGGCGGCGTTCGTGATGGCCGTCGATCCGTTCACCCCGGGCAGCCCGTTCTGTCCCGGGCAGTGCAGCTGGATCGTCGACAGCGGGTGGGACTATCCCGACCTGATCAGGTTCATCGGCAACGCCTGGCCGGGCAACACCCTGATCGACAACTGGCTCAGCGCCTACGACGCCGGCGAGGCCAACGTGCCCACCGCCGAGCAGATCCAGAACTCGATCGACATCCTGCAGCAGCCGTTCTGGGACTTCGGCAACCCGTCGCCGCCGGAAGACTGGAACCTCGGTGGCTTCGACTACAGCGCGTGGGTGCCGGACTTCTACAAGTTCTGGCAGGATCTCGGGTTCACCTTGCCGCCGCTCAACGACGGCAGTGATGCGCCGGATGTCGCGGCGAGCATGCTCGGCTCCAGCGACGCCCTGTCGACCATGTTCTCCGGGCTGATGGACGGCAGCACCTTCTCGGATCTGCTGGCCGGCGTCGGTCCGGAGGTCAGTTCGCTGTTCGGCGCCGACTTCGCCGCGGACCTCGCCTCGATGCTCGGCCCCGACTTCGCCTCGACGCTGGGCTTCGATCTGCTCTCGGCGCTCTGATCCGGTCAGTTGGTTAGCTGAGGCGGTCGGCGTCCATTGCGGCGCAACACCACCCGCCGGCCCGTTCATTGAACCCCCGTACGGTGCAGGACAGGCGTCACTGCGGCTGCGACACGCGGCGGTCACCAGTTCAGTGGTGTGAAAGCTTCGCGCAGAAGAATTTGCTGAGACTGGGCTTCCGGTCTATTTAGCTTTGATTTTGGGGTATCGCACCAGTTGCGGCTGGGGGCGGGTGAAACTATCGGGACCGTCGGGGTGTGTGATACGTGTGGCAACTAAGGGTGCGTTAAGGTAGGTTCATCCGGTCGGAACATGAACGTCTCAGAGGGGGGGACGCTGTGTGGGTTGCTGAGCGCCCGTATGTCGCAGCTGGAGCCGCACTAGTAGCAGCAAGCGCAATTGCCGTCACGCCAATTACGCCACGGCCGGTGGAGGCCTCGATCGTCAGTCAGGCGATGCGCCTGGTGGCCGAGGACTCGCTGATGAACGTGCCGCTGAACCTGTTCTACGACTTCGCCAACATCCCGTACTACGAGATGCAGGCCTTCGACTTCCTGTCGCGGTCGCTGTTCTTCAGCGGGCCGTGGATGGTCGTCAGCGCCACCAACCTGTGGGGGGTGGACCCGGGCGACCCGAGCCACTTCCAGTCGACGGTGAACTTCCTGTTCCCCAACCCGGAACTGTCCGGCATGTGGGGCGTCGACAACCCCGGCGCGGAAACCGACTTCGATGCCGGACTCGGCCAGCAGTTGTGGGGGATGGTGGCCGCGGTACTGCCGGTCAACAGCGCCTGTGACGCCGCGGACTGTCTGCCGGTGTCGCCGACCAGCCCGATCACCGGCATCGGTGGCATCGACTGGTTCCTGTGGCTGGGCAAGATGCTCAGCGGGGACATGAAGTTCCCGCTGTTCGACAACTGGTTCAAGGTGTCGTTCGACCAGCTGTTCAACGGGTACACCTTCGACCCGGCTGCCGATGGCAGCAGCACGCCCGACGGCCTGGGCGGCGGTCAGGTCTTTCCGGGGTTCGGTTTCCCGGGGTCAGACCCGGAAACCGGGGCCTACCCGTGGTCGGGCGAAGAGTACACGCTGCAGCCGTGGGTGCCGTTGCAGAACTACTGGGAGCACCTGATGGCCCCGCCGGCTACCGATGGGATCGGCGGCACCGGGCTGTACCTGCCGACCTTCGAGGAGATCGGCCGGACCATGCAGTCCCTGATGGCGGCCTCCACCATGGCCTTCGATCCCTTCACCCCGGGCAGCCCGTTCTGCCAGGGCGACTGCGCCTGGGTCACCGACAACAACCTGGACTACCCGGACCTGGTCCGCATGATCGGTCAGGCCTGGCCGGGCAACACCTACATCGACGAATGGCTGGCCGCCTACGCCAACGGCACGGCCAACGTTCCCACGCCGGATCAGATCCAGAACTCGATCGACATTCTGCAGCAACCGTTCTGGGACTTCGGCAACCCGTCGCCGCCGGCCGACTGGAACCTCGGTGGACCCGACTACAGCGCGTGGGCGCCGGACTTCTACGAGTTCTGGAAGGAACTCGGGTTCACGCTGCCGCCGCTCAACGATGGCAGCGATGCGCCGGACGTGGCGGCGAGCATGCTCGGCTCCAGCGACGCCCTGTCGACGATGTTCGCCGGGCTGGGCGACGGAAGCACCCTGACGGACTGGCTGTCCGGTCTGGGCCCGGACTTCGCGACGATGTTCGGCGGCGACTTCGCCAGCACGTTCGGCACCGATCTTGCCGCGATGTTCGGCTCGGACTTCGCGTCGACGCTGGGTTTTGACATCGGCTCGGCGCTGATCCCCTGAGCTTGATCGCGCCGGCCTCGACGCGCGGGTGACCGCGCTGCGGGTGACGTTCGCTGTCAGCGGGCTCTCATGGTGAACACCTGGGCGTTCGGTTGGGCGATCGGTTAGCTGGCGCATGGCTGCGGGAAACCCGCGAGAGACCTACGTGCGTCAAACCCTGCGGATATGCGGATATGAGCCGCAGCACGGGGAGCCTTGGGGTACGTTCGCCGGGTGGGGTAGGTCGACCGGGATGTGGGGGGATGCTATGTGGGTTGCTACGCGTCCAGTTGCCGCGGGGGCGGCACTAGTTGCGGCAAGCGCGATCGTGGTCGCGCCGATTGCGCCGCCGTCGTCGGATGTCTCCGTGGTAAGCCAGGCGTTGCGGTTGGTTGCCGAGGACTCACTGCTCAATGTGCCGTTGAACCTGTTCTATGACCTGGTCAACGTCCCGGCCAACGAACTACACGCCGTTCAGTTCTTCACCGACAACCTGTTTATGGCCGGTCCGTGGTTCGTGGTCAGCCCGACGAACCTGTGGGGTGTGGACCCCGGCGACCCCACCCACTTCATGTCGGTGATGAACTTCTTGATGCCGTTCCCGGCGCTGTCCGGGATGAACGCCCCGGAAACCGACTTTGACGGCGGCCTGGGGCAGCAGCTGTGGGGGTTGGTCGCTGCGGAACTGCCGACCAGTTCGGGCTGTGATGCGCTCGCCTGCGAGCCGGAGCTCCCGGTCAGCCCCGTCACCGGCATGTCGGGAATCGACTTCTGGGCGTGGCTGCCGGAGATGCTGCAGCGGGGTGAGACTCAGGACGAGTTGTTCCCGTTGTTCGCCAACTGGATCGCCGTGCCGGGCCAGGACTTGCTGAACGGCTACTACTTCAACCCGGCCTTCGACGGCAGCAGCGAACCCGCCTACCCGGGTGGTGGTGCGGTCAACTCGTTCGACGGCTGGTCATCCTCGACGGGTCTGCTGGGCGGCCAAGGGATTCCCGGCACGACCCCGGTTGACGGCGTGAATTACATGCCGTGGTCGGGTGAAACCTACACGCTGCAACCGTGGGTTCCGTTCGAGAACTTCTTCAACAGCTTGATGGCCCCGCCGCCGACCGACGGCATCGGCGGCACCGGCATCGATCCGCTGTATGCCGATCCGACCGAGATCGGCAGAATATTCCAGGCCTTCCTCGCGGGCAACATGATGTTCGACCCGTTCACGCCCGGCAGCCCGTTCTGCTCCGGGAGCTGCAGCGACGTTACCAACTACCCGGCGCTCATCCAGGACATCGAAAACGCCTGGCCGGGCAACCCGGTCATCCAGGAATGGCTGACGGACTACGCCAACGGCACCGCCAATGTCCCGACCCAGGACCAGATCGACAATTCCATCGCACTGCTGCAGGACAAGAACTTCTGGGACTTCCAGAACCCGTCCCCGGCCGACAACCCGTACGCCGGCGACGCGCAGTTCTTCCACGACCTGTGGACCTCACTGGGCTTCGCGGTTCCCCCGCTGAACCCCGACACCTATCCGCCCGCGGATGACGTTCCGGTGGCGGCGGCGACCGGTGCGCTCGACACGTCATGGTTGACCACCCTGGGCACCGACCTCTTCGGTGACCCGAGCGCACTGTCGACAGATCTCAGCACAATGTGGACGGACCTGTTCAACCCGGCGAACTGGCTGTAGCCGCCGTCGACGAGCGGGCCTTGAAACCGCTGTGGCTCAGCGGTTTCCCGAGCTAGCCGCGTAGCCCCTGCATCATCACCCGATTCCACATCCGGTCGGTCAGCACGGCGCGGGCCAGCACCGAGGCCTTGCCGGACGCTCCGACGATGTATCGGGGTTTGGGATTCTTCGCCTCGATGGCCCGGATCACGGTGCGCGCCACGGTGTCCGCGGTGACGGTGAGTCCCGGCGTGGTGGCCAGCGCCTGGGTGGTCTGTGCGTAGCGGCACTTGAAGCCGCCGTACGGGTCGTCGGCCGGGTAGTCGTGTTCGGCGTCGAACTGGTTGGTGACGAACGGGGTTCGCACCCCGGTCGGATCAATCAGCACCGCCCGGACCCCGAACTGTGCGACCTCGGCGCCCAGCGACAACGACAGCGCTTCAACGCCGTACTTGACGATGTGGTACGCGCCGGCGCCCGGGCTGGTGAACCGGCCGCCGGTGCTGCCGACGGTGATGATTCGACCCGCGCCGCGGGCCCGCATCCCGGGTAGGACCAGCTGCGAGAGATGCAGGGTGGCAACCACATTGGTCTCGAACAGGGCGCGCAGATCATCCAGTGCGACCTGTTCGAGCGGACTGGGCAGCGGGTAACCCGCGCTGTTGACGAGAACGTCCATCCCGTCGTGCGAGTCCTGGATCTCCTCGACCAGTGCGGTCACGGCCGCGGTGTCGGTGACATCGACGGCGCGGGCCTGCAGTCCGCGCGACCGCAGTGCCTCGAGCGCGTCGCGGTTGCGGCCGGCGGCGAACACCCGATACCCGCGGTCGTGCAACCGGTGCGCGGTCGCCTGTCCGATGCCGCTGGTCGCACCGGTAACCAACGCAACGCGTGTCGTTTTCACCCGCCTAGTGTCGCAAAGCGGTCAGTCGCGCCGCGTCCTGGTCTCACAACGTGAACGCGGTGCTGAACCAGTTGCTCAACTCGCTCAGCAGGCTGCTGAAGTCGAGGCCGCCGCCCAAATCCGCGGCCGCCGCGGTCGGGTCATCCGGCAGCAGGCCGGTGTCGATCGCTCCCGACGCCAGGCCGGTGACATCCGGCAGGTAAGGGTACATGTCGGGCAGCGCGGACTGCGGCAGCATCCCCAGGTCGACCTGGGCGGCGATCCAGCCTTGCTGCAGTCCGAGTTCGAGGTTCTGGCTGACCACGTCCCAGTCGATGTTCGGGAATGTCAGCACGGCCGGGGTGACCACATCGGCCGGATCGGTCCGGTCGTAGCCCAGGTCGATCAGCACCCGCAGAGCGGGCTGGATCAGGTCGGCCATCGCGGGGCCGATGACCGGTGTCCCGCGCAGCCCGGCCAGCAGCGGCAGGTCCATGGTCGGGATCAGGAAGTAGTCGGTGGACCCGTCATACCCTTCCGACGTCGGCAGCTCCACCGCGTTGGCCAGCGATGACGGGTCGAAAGTCGTCGGCCAGCCGGGAAGCAGGAACGGATGCAGGGACATATAGCCGGATGTGGCGTTCAACAGGGCCAACAGGTTCAGCGGGTACTTCGGGAAGTCCGCCACCCCGCCGTATTCGATGCTGATCATCTCGGTCGAGTACGGGGTGTCGGCGGGAGTCGCGGGAAGGTCCAACCCGGGCCAACCGGCGAAGCGCTCCACGATTCCGCCGTTGGGGTTGTTGAGCGCCTCGACCAGCACGAAGCTCAACTGGCTCGGATCAGGCCGGTCAGTCATCGCGCCGAGATTGACCATCTCCTGGGTGACGACCGATGCGCTTTCGGAGTAGCCGAAAACGGTGACCTTGCCCCCGTTTGCCAGGTTATCCAAAATCCCCTGGTGCAGATCTTCGACACCTTGGGTGAGCCCCTGCTGATAATCCGTCATGGGGGTGTACTGGATGACCGGGTTGTAGCCGGCGAACGCCGTCTGCCCCGGGAACGGGTTGGCCGGGTCGATGAAGTAGTTCATCACATCGGTGAGATACGGCTTGTCCGGGAGGTATTGGTCCGGGTTCGGTGCGCCCGCGTAGCCCAATATCAGTGCGGTGTCGTCGGCCCCGGCGGCGAACGGCGCGTTGAGCACCGCCGCGAAACCCAACACGCCGGCACATCCGGTCGTCAGTAGCCCGGCCCCCAGCCGACGGCTCCCTTGCGTCATGAAACCCCCAAATCACGTCACAGGGCAGCCGCCCCGCGCTCAGCGTGATCACAGTAACTGATCAGGGCCCTGTTTGGGGGGCGAACCCACCGGTGCCCGCCGGTTCGTCGGGCACCGCTCGCTAAGGTGGATGGATGGGTCTCCCAGCACCCGGCGGTGACCGCGCCGCCATCGTCACCGGAGCGTCGTCCGGGATCGGTGAGGCGATGGCGGTGGAGCTGGCCCGCCGCGGCCATCAGGTGGTGCTGGTGGCGCGGCGTGCCGACCGCCTCGAGTCGCTGGCCGCCAGGCTTGATTCGAAAGCCCACCCGCTGCCGGCCGACCTCTCCTGCCGCAAGGACCGCGCCGCGCTGGTGAGCCGCGTCGCGCGGCTGGGTGTGACACCCAACATCCTGGTCAACAACGCCGGCCTGTCCAGTGTCGCGGCCGTCGCGGAATCCTCGCCGGACCAACAGCTCAACCTGGTCGAGGTCGACGTCGCCGCCGTGGTCGATCTGTGCAGCCGATTCCTGCCTGCGATGGTGCAGCGCCGTGGCGGCGCGGTGCTGAATGTCGCGTCGCTGGCCGGGTTCGGCCCGCTGCCCGGGCAGGCGGCCTATGGCGCGGCGAAGGCGTTCGTGCTGTCCTACACCACCAGTTTGCGTGGCGAGTTGCGCGGCACCGGGGTGGTGGCCACCGCGTTGTGTCCCGGACCGGTGGTCACCGAGTTGGATGAGGCCTCCGGATTCGGAAAAGGGGAACGCGAAGCCGCGCTACCTCGGTTGATGTGGCAAACCGCGGACACGGTGGCCTGTGCCGGGATCGACGGCCTGGCCACCAACAAGAGGCTCGTCGTGCCGGGCCGGATCAACCAGCTGGCGGCGACGTTCTACCGGGTGGTGCCGCACGAGCTGATGCTCTCACTACTGGCAAAAAGGGCGCCGCTGGCGACGCGGCACTAGGGGAAATCGCGTGACGGAGCTAACGACGGAATCTGGATGGCATCCTGTTCAGGGCAGGGGTCGGGTGACGCGGGGGATGGGTTACATGCTCGAGGTAATAACCAAGGGGTGCGTCAGTGAGGCGCATCCCGCTCCGTTGCTGTTCGTTCACGGCGCCTGGCATGCCGCGTGGTGCTGGGACGAGCATTTCCTCAGCTCATTCGCCGACCGGGGCTACCTCGCGGCCGCGGTCAGCTTTCGCGGGCACGGGAACAGCTCGACCGACAAGCCGCTGCGGACCTGTTCGGTAGCCGACTACGTCGAAGATGTGCGCGCCGCGGCCGCGACGCTGGGTGCGCCGCCGGTGGTCATCGGCCATTCGATGGGCGGGTTCATCGTGCAGAAGTATCTGGAATCCAACACCGCCCCGGCGGGTGTGCTGATGGCATCCATTCCTCCTCAGGGAAACCTCGGCTCAAGTGTGCGTTGGCTCAGGCGGCGGCCGGGCGACGCGATCAAGATGACCCTCACCGGTAAGACGCTGCCGTACATCAACACCCCGCAACTTGCCCGGGAGAAATTCTTCTCGGCGCAGACACCGGAGGATGATGTGCGCAGATTCGCGGCGAAGCTGCAGGACGACAGCGTGCGTGTCAGCATCGACTGTCTGGTGCTGCGGCTGCCGCGACCGCGACGGGTGACCGCACCGATGCTGGTGCTGGGCGCCGAGGATGACAACGCGCACACCCGCAAAGAAGTCCGCGCGACCGCACGCGCCTACCGCACCCAGGCGGAGTTCTTTCCCGACATGGGCCACAACATGATGCTGGAGCCGAACTGGGCCGATGTGGCCGACCGCATCCACGGCTGGCTCGGCGCCCACGGACTCTAACGCGGCAGGTCAGCCGGCGGGCACCAATTTCAGCGGCAGGTATTCCAGGCCGCGCATGGTGGGGTTGTCGAGGTAACGGGGCTGCCCGTCGAGGCGGATCGCCTCGATCCGCGGCAACAGCTGGGTGAAGACCCGGGCGGCCTCCATCCGGGTCAGGTGGGTGCCCAGACAGAAGTGGACGCCGCCGCCGAACGCGAGGTGATCGGTCGGGTTGCGTTCCAGATCGAAGGTGTCCGGGTCGGGGTAGTGGCGCGGGTCGCGGTTGGCGGCGGCGAACAGCAGCAGTACGCGGGCGCCGGCCGGGATCGTCTGCGCCCCGACGGTGTAGTCGCGGAGCGCCGTGCGGTAGAAGCCCTGGACGGGGGAGACGAAACGCAACTGTTCCTCCACCGCGGACGGAATCAATTCCGGACGCTCGCGCAGCCGGGCGTACATCTCGGGATGCTGGGCTAGGGTGAGCAGCAGCCCGGACAGCAGGTTCGTCGTCGTCTCGCTGCCGGCGCCGATCAGCATCGCGGCGCTCCAGAAGATCTCGTCGTCGGTGAGCACGTCGTCGCCGTCGGCGGGGGTCATCATCGACAGCACGTCGTCGCCGGGTTCGCGGCGTCGCTGCGCGATCAGCGGGTCCAGGCTGCGGTGCATGGCCGCCGTCGCGGTGGCCGACTTCGCGGACAACCGCATACCGTGCAGGGTCAACGGCACGAACGACCCGGCGACCATCTCGTCCGACCATTCCACGAACTGCGGCTGGTCGGCGGGGGGGATGCCCAGCATCTTCGCGATCAGCCGGGTGGGCAGCGGTTTGGCCAGCTGGGTGACCGCCTCGCAACTGCGGCGGTCGATGACGGCGTCGACGAGTTCGTCGGCGACCGCGTTGATGTTGGTTTCCCAGGCGGTCATCGCCCGCGGCGTGAACGCCCGGGAGACGAATTTACGCAGCCGGGTGTGCTCCGGCGGGTCGACGGCGTTCATCGACGGCAGGTGCACCCGGAAGCGGCTCTGGCTCTGGGCTGACGACAATGCCTCGTTGTCGCGCAACGCTTTCCGCACGTCGTCGTAGCCGGCGATGATCCAGATGCCGCGTTTGCGGCTGTACCACACGTTGGGCACATCCGGCCCCGTCACCAGCGTGCGGTACCCCGGATACGGATCGCGCATGGTGTCCCGGGCGAACGGGTCGAACCGGGTCAGCGGTGCGGGTGTGCGCCCGGTCAGGGTGTAGCGGTACGACGCGGCCTTGTCGCGCCCCACGCCGATCGCACCGTCGAGACCGACCTTCATCAGGCTGGCGCGGAACCGGAGCCGGCGAGCCAACGTCATCTGGATCAACCCCCTTGTGCAGAGCCCGGACCGACCGGAATCGACGGTCCCCGGCCGTGCGAGCGCCCCCGCGTCACGCGGTGGCCGGGTGAACGGCGACGAAGGCCGTCAGTCCTTGACGAGGCAGTACTTGCGGTAGTCGATTTCGCCGCGCTCGAGGTCGTTGTAGAACCAGGAGCCGTCCACCACGGCGAACTCGCGGCCGAACTTGCGCAGGTACGCCGGCAGGCGACGGTTGATGAGGTCGTTGTGCCGCGGTGTGTTCAGCTTCAGACCGCGCAGCACCGGCTCGTTGATGACCTCCTCGGAGACCAGGCGCAGCCCGCAGTCGGCGATCGCCTTCTCCCACTCGCCGAAGCCGTCGCGATTGCGGAAGTCGGCGTAGAGCAGATGCCCGCCGGGCCGCAGCACCCGCTTGACCTCGGACAGGAACTGCTCGAAGTGCGGGTAGATGTGCGACGCCTCGACGTTGATGACGGCGTCGAAGGACTCGTCGGGGAACGGTAGGTTCTCGGCGTCCCCGTGCACGAAGTCCAGCCCGGGCAGCTGGTGGCGCGTCTGGCAGAACTCGACACCTTCGGCGTTGAAGTCCAGGCCGGTGTAGGACTCCGGCTTCAGCGTGCGGGTGATGTAGGAGGCGCCGCCACCGTGGCCGCAGCTGCACTCCAGCACCTTCTTGCCGGACAGGTCGGGACCGGCCTGGGTGGCGGTCTGGTGGTAGAGCTGGATGCTGTAGCGGTTCGGCTCGTCGGACTCGCTGAGTTCCAGTCCCATTGGCGGGTCGGACTCGTAGCCCCAGTTCAGGAAGATGAGGTCGTCGCCCACGCCGAGGCGGCGGGTCATCATCGGATACCAGTAGCGGAAAATCCGCTTGTAGATTGCGGTCGAGCCGATCCGGTAGATCGTGCGGGCACCGAGTCGGTCCAGGCTCTCAGAGCGAGCGGAAGTACGAGTCATGCGGGAAGTATGGCAGGCGCGGGTCGGGCTATCGCACCGAGGTCGGTAGGTGGGCGCGTTGCGGCTCACCGCGATAGCGCGAGGGGCGACCGCCGATCCCGCAGGCCCGCCACATCAGCCGCGCAACCGGATTCATCAAACCCACGTCATCGCACAGCATCCTGATGTCGGCGAACATCGCCTGCAGCGTCTGCTGTGAGTCGGCGGTCCCGAAGAACAGCTCCTTGCGCACCGGGCGCGGGATACCGAATTCGGTGAAGAAGTTGCGTGGCGGCACCAGGATGGCCTGGCACAACAGCCGCATGATGATCGGCACATACAGCGACAGGCCGAACCGGCTCCGCCGCAGGGTGTGCGGCACGCGCCTGCGCAGGTATTCGTGCGCGAACGAGATGTGGCGGGCCTCCTCGGCGACGTGGATGGCCATCACCTTCTCCATCGCCGGATGGATGCGCCGCCCCTCGCGCAACGCGTTCATCTGCAGGTGGTCGATCGGCACCTCGCCGGCGAGGACCCCGAAGAAGAACGTGTTCGGCAGCGGGCCGGCGTACAGGGGGAGCAGTGGCGACACCCAGCGCAGCCAGCGCGGCATCCCGGGCACATCGATCCCGATATGGTTCACCAGCTGCTGGAACATCAGGGTGTGGTTGCACTCTTCGACGGACTCGTGCAAGCAGTAACGGTATTCAGGTGATCCGTTGGGAACCCAGAACGTGTACTGCATCAGGCCGCGGATCAGGATGTTCTCCAGATGCAGCGTCACCTTGGCCATATTGGCCTGCCGCCACATCCCCATCGCGATCTGTTTGTCCAGTGGCTGGGCCCGATACCACGGGTGCCGGCCCAGGGGGTCGGCCGGCGACAGCACCCACCGCGGGTCGTCCGGTGTCACCGAGAAGTCCGGTGCACCCCAGTCGATGTCGATATAGGGATCGAAGTGGCGCCGCACCGAGCTCTCCGACAGGGTCGCCAGGGTGGCTTCGTAGGCGGCGTCGCCGGTGACATCCATGTTGCGTTTCCACCGCCGGATGCTGCGCACCGCGCTCACCGTCATCAACACGCCGACCAGCAGCACGACGCCCGGTATCAACCAGGCGGTGCTCCATCCGATCGCCGTCACCTCGAGCCTCTCCTCTATACAGCGCACAGGGCGCGCAGCTGGCACGATAGCTTACCCAAACTCTGGCAATATGGTAAGAGTCGGATCGGGTGGTTGGGCGTATCGCGGTCATTCCGTGCCGTGCTGGTTATCAGAACTGTACCGCGGATGGCTGCCTGTGCAGGGCGTACAGGGCTGCTGGTCGTGTCTGGCCGAATGCGCGTGCGGTAGCGTCTGTAGATCATGGGGAGCCATCAGTTCGACGCGATCATTGTGGGCGCGGGCTTCGGCGGTATCGGTACTGCGATCCAGCTCAAGCGCTTGGGCTACGAGAACATCCTGATCGTCGACCGCGAGGACGACTTGGGCGGCACGTGGCACGTCAACCACTATCCGGGGCTTGCCGTCGACCAGCCATCGCCGACCTTTTCCTATTGGTTCGAGCCGAACCCGTACTGGTCGCGGATGTATGCGCCGGGCAGCGAGCTGAAGCGCTACGCGGTGCACGTGGCAGACAAGTACGACGTGCGCCGTCACATGCGGTTCAACACCAGCGTCGACGGCGCCCGCTGGGATGAAGAGGCCAAGCTCTGGCGGGTCGCGGTGTCCGGCGGGGAGACGCTGAGCGCACAGTTCCTGATCGCCGCCACCGGTTTTCTGTGCCAGCCGCGCACGCCGGACATCGCCGGCATCGACACCTTCGCCGGCCGGACCATCCACACCGCACTCTGGGACGACGACTATTCGGCCGCCGGCCGTCGGGTGGCGGTCATCGGAACCGGATCCACCGGCATCCAGGTCATCCCGGAACTGGCCAAGGACGCCGCGGAGCTGACGGTCTACCAGCGCACCCCGATCTGGGTGATGCCCAAGTTCGACATCCCGTTCCCCGCCGCGGTGCAACGGGCGTTCGCCAGGATGCCGCTGACGCAGCGCGCGGTGCGCTGGATCACCGACATCAACCTGGAATTCATGATGGTCATCACGATGTGGCGGTACCGGCACTTCAAGCTGGTCAACAAGGGCATCGCACGACTGTCGAAGCTGTACCGGCTGCTGCTGACCCGCGATCGCGAGCTGTCGCACCGACTGAACCCGGATTTCGATTTCGGTTGCAAGCGGCCGTCGATCTCCAACAACTACTATCCGGCGTTCACCGCACCGCATGTGCATCTGGAGACCAGCGGCATCGAGCGTATCGAGCCGGACGGCATCGTGGCGCGCGACGGCTCCAAGCGCGTCATCGACACCCTGGTGCTGGCGACCGGGTTTGACGTGTGGGACGCCAACCTGCCGGCGATCGAGGTGATCGGCCGCGAAGGCCGCGACCTCGGAAAGTGGTGGCGGGAGACCAGATTCCAGGCGTATCAAGGAATCTCGATGCCGTACTTCCCGAACTTCCTGAGCATGGCGAGCCCGTTCGCCTGGGTGGGGCTGTCCTGGTTCAACACGGTGGAATACCAGATGCGGCACATGAACCGGCTGTTCGGCGAGCTGCAGCGGCGCGGTGCGAGCACCTTTGAGGTCACCGAGGACGCCAACGACCGCTTCTACGAGCGGATGAGCACGCTGCTCGACGATTCGGTGTTTCATCTGGGCAGCTGCGCGAACTCACGCTCGTACTGGTTCAACCACCACACCGGGGAAGCGCCACTGTTCCGCCCGACATCGGTGACCAGTGCGGTCAAGGAGCAGGACAGCTTCCCGCTCAGCGACTACGCCATCGTTTGAGGCCGAGCAGACGCAAAAGTGCCCTAAACAGC